>JBGTKC010000023.1:0-59327 GCA_041744755.1 Saprospiraceae bacterium | reverse complement strand
TGCGTGGCCAACTTGTCCCGCCCGCGACCTACCTCCAGCCGGTAGTCCCTCATCACCTGGCGCCGCTTGACTGTCGTCGTGACACCAGCGAAGAGCAAGCCCACGGCCGTCATGATTCCGCCCGTCACGTCGAAGGCCGCCGCCTGCGTCACCGCCGCCATCACGGCCCCGATGACGGCGATGCCGCCGCCGGTCAACAAGTTGTTGCTCAGTTGCTCTCGGTCCGAGAAGAGGTCGCGACCGTCGAAATTGTCCGACTTCGTGATGAAGCGGTCGAAAGCCTCGCGGAGCTCCAGGAGGATCGCCGCGCGCTTGTCGGCCACGTCGGTGAAGAAGACGCGGTCGCTCGGCAGGGCCAGCGCCTTTTGCTGGACCTGGAGGTGCACGGTCTGCGTCATGTTCTGCAGACTCTCGGCCAGGTCATTGACGCCGTCCGTAAGCCGCATCGACAGCTGCTCGCTGAGGTCGGACTGCATGGTTTTGGCGAAAGCCTCCAGCCAAGCTTTCGTGCCGGCCTCGGCGGAGAAGATACCGACGACGGCGCGCTTGAGCAAAGTCGGGAAGGCCAGGGCAGACTCCAACTCCGTCTCGCGACCGCGCGTCACCTTCTCGTAGGAGGCCACCAAATTCTCGACCAGTATATCGATCTGCCGGGCGGCCTGCTCGTCGTAGCGCTTGAGCGTACCGTTGATCTCGTCGCGGAAGGCGACATCGGCCTTTAGGGCAGCCCGCCGCTCGTCGAGTCCACCCGAGACCCGCTCTAACATCTGGCCGGCCGTGTCGAGCGCGTTGCCGATCTTTAAGATGGCCGCGCGCCCTCCCGTGATGTTGGCGCCGATGTAGGCGAACAAATCATCGAAGCCGCTAGCCTCGCGTTCGCCCTGCATCTCCTTGAGCGCACTCACGGCAAACACCTTCGGCTCCGCGACGCCCTTCGCCACGGCCTGCGCGCGCACGCCTTCCATGTTGACGGCGAGGTCGGCCTCCGGCAGGAGGTCCTTCTGCTGCAGGACGAAGATCACCTTCCGCTTCCAGTCCCCGTGGATGTAGTCGAAGAACTCCCAGGAGCTTTGGCGGTAGGGGTTCTTGGCCTCGAAGACGAACACTACGAGGTCACTGCCCGGCACAAAGCGCTCGGTGATCTCCTGGTGGTGGGCAACTATGGTGTTGGTACCGGGCGTGTCCACGATCGCGATCTCCCGCAGGATGTCGACCGGCAGAAAGATCTTTTTGTAGAACTCGTTTACCTCTACCACGCTCTCGTGCTCGCCGTAGAGGATCTGCTGCACGGTGTCGGTCATCGGCTGCGGCGCCACCTTCGCGATCTCGCGCCCGGTCCCGAGTAATGCGTTGATGAAACTCGATTTCCCGGCCTTCACCTCGCCGCAGATCACGAAGAGGAAGGGCTCACGAATGCGCTCCCGCAGGTCGTCGAGCACCTCCGCCATGCCCGGTTTCTGAATATCGGTCGCCAGGCCGTGGAGGTCGCGCACGAAAGCCTCGACCTGCACGCGGGCATCCTGGAGTTTTTGCGAAAGCAGCATATCGTTCGGGGCTAAGGGAGGGCAAGGTAGCTGGCGGCCCGCGGGCCGGCGCACATGAGGAGGTCGAGCACGGTGAGGTTCGAGAGCCAGCCCGTCCGCTCCGTGAAGACCTGCGGGTACGGAGTTGAAGCGGCCTGCGGGCGCATCGGTTCGGCGCGCGTGTCGAGGTCCGGCTGCCAGTCGTCGGCTTTCGCCAAAAGCAGCCCCGCGTTGAGTTCGGACACGACCCAAGCGACGAGGCCCCAGTTCCAGTCCCACAAGGTGTCCGGCTTTCGCCAAAACAGAGCTTCCAGGCAGACGCAGTACTCGTCCCAGAACGGCGCCGCGGCGTAGGCGGCCGAGATGCTGGCCCAGTGCTGCTTGCGCCAGTCCTCGGCGTAGCTGATCCGTACCTGCGTGATGGGGCAGGCCTCGTGTTTGCCGGCCAGCAAGGGGACGCTCAGCAGCTGCCTCCCCTGCGGCGTCGCGATCTCGCACCGATTGCGCTGCGTTCGCCGCTGGTAGTGCTCGTTTTGCCGAAAGGCGAACCCCCCGGACGCCACCGCCTTACGCCACAGGTCTACGGTCCCGAAGTACGGTAGGGCACTTCGGTATAGGTGCGGTGTCACGGGGGCCGCGGAAGACGTTGCGAACATGGCTTGCTAGGTGTGGCGTTGCTCCGGCAAAGAACCCCGATATGAGCTTATCCGACCTCAACAATGACGGCATCGCCCTCGACGGCATGGACCCGGTCGCCTACCGCAATGGCGATAGCCTGATGGGCGCCCCGGAGTATGCCTCCGACTTGCGCGGTATCACCTACCGATTCGCGAGCGAGGAAAACCTCGTCCTCTTCGAGGCCGACCCCGCCATGTACATCCCCGATTTCGCAGGGAGCTACCTCCGGGACCCGGAGGCACAAGACAGCATCGTCAACGACGGCAGCGCCCACGGGATGGCCCCGGCTAATAGCCGGCTCGAGTCCCGTGGTATGCTCCAAGACGACATCACGCCCATCAGCGGCACGATCGATCCGGAGCTTAAGGACAATCCCGGCTACGAGACCGACGACGAGGTCGAGATGAGCAATCTTTCAGATAGCAATTCCTAGCGTCGTGTGCGTGGGGTACGCTATATTGTCCCCGCTATGTCAAACAAGGTATCCACTACATTCGGCAAGGCCTTTCTGTGGTTCATCGCCGTGGCGGTGGCCTGTTTAATCGAAGGCGCTTTGATTACGACCTCAAGCTGGTTCCCGAACGCCGCGTACGCGGTGGACGCAACGCCTCGTCTGGAGGAGGTGGGTGTTGCGCCGAAGGTTGAAGTGGATGCCACTCGGCTAATTCGCTTCGTAGGCGCTGCTATAGAGCTTGCTCGGTCGACGCGGTAAGCCTGATTGTCGGACAGGCTCAAGCCAGTGCCCGCTTCAATCCCGCTACACTCATGAAAGCCGGGTTGGCTAATTGATACGATGCCGAGGTGCCTGCGGGTCGTTCGGCCTCGACCATATCAATGAAGGCCTGTGCCCGCCCCTCGTCTGCCACGTTGAGACTCTTTTCGTAGTAAGATACCCAAGTCTCTAAAGCCCTGGCGAGCTGCTGGCAGGCCTGTGGAAGTAGACTTCCGTCAAAACCTCCGTAGTGGCTACGGTAAGCCCTCCGCAGGTCGGGCAGATTTCCTAATCTCACCAGACTGTCCTTCCACAAGTCGATGTCGATGTCCGGAGGCGGGCAGGGCGGCTCGACCGGGCCACCGTCGATGCGGACGCCCCCCACGTCCCCGAGAAACAAATCGTCGGCCACCCGCCACGCGATGTGGTGCTTGGCGTGTCCGGGCGTGTGCAGGGCCTGGACAGCCAAGCCGCCGATCCTGCGCGTCTCTGCCTGTTCCCACGCACGGAGCTGATCACCCGGGATGGGCCTCATCTGCCCCCAGAGACTTTCCATACCCTCCTCGCCGTAGATACGTGCGGCGCTATCCCAGAGGCGCGACGGATCCTCGAGGTGCCTCAGGCCTAGTGGATGCACGTGAACTATGGCCCCTACGTCCGCGAGGCGCCAGGCGGCTCCGGCGTGGTCGAAGTGGATGTGCGTAAGGAGCACGTCGGAGACGTCGGGTAAATCGAACCCTAAATCGCGAAGGCCAATCTTCAGGCGCTCAAAACAGGTCTCCGGACCGGGATCCACGAGTAGTAATCCATCGCCGGCTTCGATGACGTAGCAGGCGATCACCTGCTCGTGTCCCATGAAAATTAGGTCGATGGTGTGTACGGTACCGGTGGTCGAGGACATATCGTGGCTTAGTTGATGAAGGCGGGATCGAGTTCGAGTGTGATAGCCCGCTTGGACAGCAGACGTGTTGCCAGTCCGCTGATCTTGCTGAGTTCGTACTCGAAGAAGTACTGCATTGTGGCCACCTTCCCGCGGTAGAAGGACTCCGCAAAGGCGCCGTCGCCGTCGTCGAGCTTCGCCTGTGCGGTCTGACCCATCCGCAGCCAGTGCCATGCGATCACGACTAGCCCGAAGTAGTCAAGGTACAGAGTGGCGTCTGCGAGGTAGGACTCCGGCCCTTGCTGCTGGTAGACACTACCGAGGTGCCGCGTAATAGATTCGAGCTGATGGGCAGCTGCGCCGAGGTCGCGGGCCTCGATGGGGAAGGTTTTGGCGGAAGCCTCGATATCGGACATCATTCGCCCGGCGAGCGATCGCAGCGCCGCACCATCCTCCATGAGGACCTTGCGACCGAGCAGGTCCATGCCGTGGATCCCGGTCGTGCCCTCGTAAATGGCGTTGACGCGGATGTCGCGGTAGTACTGCTCGATCGGGAAGTCGTTACAGTAGCCGGCACCCCCAAGCACTTGCATGGCCTGCATCACGGACTGCGTCCCGTACTCGCTCGGGAAGGTTTTGATGATCGGGGTGAGCAGCTCGAGGAGGAGGTAAGCCTCGCGCTGGACGTCCCCCGTGGCGTGCTGGGCGAGATCGGACCATAGGCTCGCCTCCAGTAGCATCGCCATACTTCCCTCGACGATGGACTTCTGCATCAGCAGCATCCGGCGTACGTCAGCGTGCTCGATGATGGTAACCTGTGGCTGCGAGGGATCCTTCTGGCTGGGGTGCCTGCCCTGCGGGCGTTCCTTGGCGTACTTGAGGGCGGCGTAGTAGGCGGCTGCGGCCGAGCCGGTGGCCATGATGCCGGTCCCTATGCGGGCCTCGTTCATCATCCCGAACATGTATTTTAAGCCCTGGTGCGGTTCGCCGACGAGGTAGCCGATCGTGTCCTCGTTTTCGCCGAACATCAGGTGCGCCGCCACGTAGCCCTTCTGGCCCATCTTGCCGTAGATGCCAGCCGTGAGTACGTCGTTGGAGATCCAACCCTCGCCGTCGGGCCGCAGCTTCGGGACCACGAACAGGCTGATGCCCCGGGTGCCCGGCGCGGCGCCCTCGATGCGCGCCAGGAGTAGGTGTACCACGTTATCGGCCGCGGCATGGTCGCCGCCGGAGATGTAGATCTTCTGCCCGCGGATGGCGTAGCTGCCGTCGCCGAGCAACTTAGCGGTGGCGGTGATGTCGCTCAGGGAGCTACCGGCCTGTGGCTCCGTGAGCGCCATGGTCCCCTGGAACTGCCCGCCATACATCGGCGGCAGGTACCGGTTCTTGAGCTCGTCGGAGGCGTAGTGTAGGATGAGATTCGAGGCACCCACGGTGAGGTGGGCGTAGGCGGCGATGTTACCGTTGGCGGCCATGAAAATCATCGACCCAGCATTATTGAGCACGGTCGGCATCTCCTGACCTCCGAGCGCCAGCGGGGCGGTAGCGCTTATCCAACCACCCTCGGCCATCGCTGTGAGACCGTCCTTGAGGACGGGGTGCGTCCAGACGACGCCGTTCTCGCAGGTCGCCTTCTCGCGGTCCATGATGGTGTAGTGCGGGAAGAGGTGCGCGTCGCCGATCTGTTCGGCGGCCTCGACCACCATGTCGAAGGCCTCGGCGTCGAACCCTTCGTAGGCGTCCACCTCGGATAGGCGCTGCGGCGCCCGGAGGTACTCATGGAGGAGGAATTTGAGGTGGTCTACGGAGATGTAGTCGTGCATGGAGGTGGTTTGGGCGGAGGCCGAAAGCTAGGCAAACCGGTACGCTCCGTCGCCGCGGAGGCCATTGCGGAAGTCGGTCCCCGAGACGGCGCGGCTGCCGGCTGGCTTGACCTCGAGCAGCTCCAACACCCGCCGGTCGGCCGTGACCGCGGCCAGGCCCGGTGCCCGGCCGGCGAGGGTATCAGTGCGCGGCAGCCACACCAGTGTGCCGGCTGCCGCGTCTACCGCGCCGACGTCACCGAGAGATACCGGATTAATGCCAGTGCGCAGCAGCTTAACCTCGCCCCCGTCGAGGGTGGTCCACGCGGTCGGGAAGGGATTGAGCCCGCGCACGAAGTCGTGCAACTCCCGGGCGGTCCCGGCCCAGTCGAGGCGGGTGTTCTCGCGGGTGAGCTTCGGGGCGTGCGTGGCGCGGGTATCGTCCTGCGGGACGCCGTCGGTGTGGCCGGCGGCGATGAGAACCAAGGCTTCGACTAAGGTCGCGGCCCCCAGCTCCATGAGGCGGGCGTAGACCTCGCCCGTGGTTTCGTCCGGCCCGATTGGCGTGCGTGCCTGTAGCAGTAGGTTGCCCGTATCGATCGCGTGCCGCAGGAAGAAAACGCTCACACCGGTCTCGAGCTCGCCGTTGATCACAGCCCAGTGAATCGGTGCGGCGCCACGGTAGGCCGGCAGCAGGCTCCCGTGCACGTTGACGGTACCGAGCGGCGGCAGGGCCCAGACGCTCTCCGGCAGCATCCGGAAGGCGACGATGACCTGGAGATCGGGCGCGAGTCCGGCCAAGGTTTTGGCGAAAGCCCGACCCTTTAGACTAATGGGTTGGAGGACGCGCAGGTTACGCCTTTCGGCAAAACGCTTGACCTCACTGCTCAGCACCTGCTTCCCGCCTCTGCCGCCGAGCTTGTCCGGCGCCGTGACCACGGCCACCACCTCGTGCTCGGTGGCGAGGAGGGCCGCCAGCGACGCCACGGCGAAGTCGGGAGTCCCGTAGAAGACGATTCGCATGCGGCAAAGCAACGCCGGCCGGGGAGAACCTCCGCGGAGGGCGCGGCCGCGTGGCTTAGATTTGCGACGTGAGACGATTTTTACGTTCGGGACTGACGTGCGCGCTCGCCGCGTGCTGCCTCGCGAGCGCCATCGCCCAGCCGGTGACTCTGGAGGGTTACGTCTTCGCCCAAGACAACTCCGGCTACCTCAACGGCGCCCTGATCACCGTCCTCGATGCCGAGAGCCGTCTGCTGTTCGGGGAGGCGTACTCTGACCGCGAAGGTTTCTTCGCCCTCGGGGTCCCGCGTGATAGAGACTTCCTCGTCCGCGTCAGCAAGCCCGCCTTCCTCCCGGCCGAAGGAGCGGCGAGCTCGCGAAACCTCGCGGCCGACAAAACCTTCTTCGAGGCGTCCCTCGCGCGCGCCCCCGGCTACCGGCTCGAGGTCACGCTCGCCCGGGAGCGCGCCGAAGACCAGGAGGAGGTCGATGCCATTACGGGTTCGCTCATCGAGCTCTACAACAACACCGAGGACACTACGGTCCTCACGCTCGCGAGCCACCCATCGCCCTATTTTAGCATTCAGCTCGAGCAGGGCAACCATTACACCTTGCTGATCCGCAGCCCGGGCTACTTCACGAAGCGGATCGAGACCTTCGTCAACATCGACGGCTGTATCCTCTGTATGGACGGCGTCTCGGAGATCGGGCCGGGCGTGAGCGACAACCTCTCTTACGGCAACGAGGTCGGGACCCTGCTCGCCAACGTTGAACTCAAGCCGATGCTCGTCGACGCCGCTATCCGCGTCAACAACATCTACTACGACTACAAGGAATCAACGATCCGCCGGGACGCCGCCTACGAACTCGACAAGGTCGTCGAGCTGCTGCGCGTCAACCCAAGCATCCTAGTCGAACTCGGGAGCCACTCGGACAGTCGCGGACAGGCGCGCTACAACGCCAACCTCAGTCAACTGCGCGCGCAGGCGGCCGTCGAGTACATCCTCACGCAGGGCATCGCCGGGACGCGCCTCAGCGCCCGCGGCTACGGGGAATCGACGCCCGTCAACGAATGCGTAGACGACGTGCCCTGCAGCGAGGAGCAGTACGCGCAGAACCGCCGCACCGAACTGAAGATCACCGGCTTCACTCACGACCCCTTCGCCGGGAACTCCCTGGCCGACATCATCGCCGAGGAGCGACTCGACGCCCTCCTGGCCGAAGTAATGGCGGCCCCGGAGGTGCGGATCCCCGTCGCTCCCGACACCGGCGAGAACCCGGGCGACCCGAGCCTCACCCCGGGGGTAGGGTCGGCTGTCGCCAAAACCCGTCCGCCCGCCTCGGCAGGCCCACGCTACGGCGTCAAGCCGGCCGTAGCGTTCAGCCCGGAGGTTACGGCGAGTGCTGGCGGCGATCCCGAGATCATCGAGCCGCCGGGTGTGACGGATGCGACAAGCGGCGCGCGCGCCGGTCCCGACAGCGTATTGGCGCGCGACGCCGCCCGCGTCGTCGTCCCGGAGCAGTCCCTCACCAACGTCGCTCCACTCACGCTCGCCACGGGAGCCAAGTTTTCGGGATACCGCGTCCTCGTCTTCGAAAGTTCGGTCTCGCTCGCCGACGCGAACGGAGAGCTGTTCTTCAAATTCGGGACCCTGCGCGAGGATCGCCTGGTCGACGGCAGCTTCGGCTACATGTCGGGAGCTTTCGCCACCGAGATCGAGGCCCGCAGCTACCTGGCGAACGTCGTAACCCTGTTTCCGGCGTCGCGCCTGCTGCGCTACGTAAACGGGTTCATCACAGACAACGCCCAATGAAACCGCACTCCCAAGAAACCTTGGCCTACGACGGGCTCGAGCTGCGGCTCTACAAGTTTTTCCCCGCACCGACCGAGGATCGCCTGCTTTTGATCAGCCACGGGCTCGGGGAATACGCGCTCAGGTACGAGCACGTCGCCGAGGTATTTGCCGCAGGTGGCTACGACGTGGTGGCGTTCGATCACCAGGGCCACGGCTTGAGCAACGGCAGCCGTGGCACCATTCGATCGCAGGCGAGCCTCATCGGCGAGACGGCGGCCGTCTTGGCGGCCGTCGATCACCCACACTACCGACACCGCGTCCTCTACGCCCACAGCATGGGTGCGCTGCTTGGCTTGGCCGCCCTGCGCGACCGATCCTTCGCGATGAAATTGTCGGCCGCGATAATCAGTGCTCCGGCCCTCGCCCTCGGCTTCGAACCACCGCAGGTCCTCGTTGCCCTCGCGGGGGTGGCCGCCAGGCTCGCGCCAAGTCTTACGAAGTCCAACGGTCTGGACCTTGCAGCCCTCAGCAAGGACGCCTCCGTAGCTGAGCGCTACCTTGCCGATCCCCTTAACCACGACCGCCTCAGCATGCGCTTGGCGCACACGATGCTCGAACTTCCGAAGGAGCTCTTGGCCGAGCCGCAGGACCTGGGCCTCCCCGTCCTCATCCTCCACGGAGACGCCGACCAGATCTGCGCCGTATCCGGAAGCCGAACATATGCGGCCCTAAATACGTCCAGTGGGGTAGTCCTGCGGGAGTGGCCAGGTGGCTTCCACGAAATGCACCACGAGCCCGAACGGGACGAGGTTCTGGCTTTCGCCAAAACTTTCCTCGACCAAAACCTCAGCTAACTTACCCGATGACCGCTTCCGAATTTATCCACCGCCTCCCGCAAAAGGCCACCCCCGAAGCTCTCGAGGGCGTGGAGACCAACTTCTACTTCGACCTCGCCGGCGAGGGCGGCGGACAGTATACCGTGGTGGCCAACAACGGAGAGCTCCAGGTGCTGGACGGCAAGCAGGGCGACACCAAGTGCACCGTGACCGCCAAGTCGGACGAGTTCATGAAGGTGATCAGCGGCGATTCCAACCCGATGATGGCGGTGATGACGGGCAAGGTCAAGATCTCCAACACCGCTGAGCTCCTTAAGTACGCCAAGCTGTTTGGAATCATGTAGGAGTGCAAGTGTTGAAGTACCGACGGACAAAGTTTGAAGGCCGATGACTTACACGACCACTCTCGCCTCCAGCTCGCGGTAGAGTAGCTGTCCAATGGCGCCCAATTCAGCATCAGCGAAGATTCCATGAGCCTCTCCCATCCAGTACTGCGCCACGAAGCTCGTGTCGAAATTCCCCGACACAAAGGCCGGGTGCGTCATCACGAAGCGTCCGAACGGCAGGGTAGTGGCCACGCCGCTGATACGATAGGCGTCGATGGCCTCCGTCATCCGCTGCATGGCTTCGGCGCGGCTGTCGCCGCGGACGCTGAGTTTCGACAGCATCGAGTCGTAGTAGATCGGCACCTCCATCCCTGCCTCGTAGCCGCTGTCCACTCGCACGTCGGGCATCGACGGCTCCTCGTAGACCTCGAGGGTGCCGATGTCGGGGAGGAAACCGTTCGCGGGGTCTTCGGCGTAGACCCGGAGCTCGATACTGTGCCCGCGCTGGCGTAGGTCGTTTTGGCGAAAGCCCAACTCCTCCCCGCGCGCCACCCGGATTTGCCACTCGACTAGGTCCAGACCCGTAGTCCACTCCGTGACCGGGTGCTCCACCTGGAGGCGGGTGTTCATCTCGAGGAAGTAGTAATTGAGGTCGGCGTCGAGGAGGAACTCGACCGTCCCCGCGCCGACGTAGTCGCAAGCCTTGGCGACCGCCACGGCGCTCTTGCCCATCAGCTCGCGGAGTTCCGGGGTAACCACCGCGCTCGGGGCCTCCTCGACGACTTTTTGGTGGCGCCGCTGCACGGAACACTCGCGTTCGAACAGGTGCACCACGTTGCCGTGCGTATCGGCCATGATCTGGACCTCAATGTGACGCGGTCCGCGGACGTACTTCTCGATGAAGATCCGGTCGTCCCCGAAAGCGTTAAGGGCCTCCGACTGTGCCAGCCGCATGCTCTCGATCAGCTCCGAGGCTAGGTCCACCACGCGCATCCCCTTGCCCCCGCCCCCGGCGCTCGCCTTGACGAGTACGGGATATCCAATCTGATCAGCCACGCGTGCGGCCTCGGTTGCGTCGTTGATCGGCTCGTCGAGCCCGGGCACGAGTGGTACGCCGAAAGCCTTGACGGCCACCTTGGCGTCGAGCTTCGACCCCATTTGGTCCATGGCCTCCGGGCTGGGCCCGACGAAGGTGATCCCGGCATCGCGCACGGCTCGGGCAAATGCCGAACGTTCGCTGAGGAAGCCGTAGCCGGGGTGGATGGCGTCGGCTCCCGTGGCGCGGGCCGCGGCGATGACCTTGTCGATGTCGAGGTAGCTCCTGGAGGCGGCGGGCTCGCCGAGGAGCACAGCCTCGTCGGCGAAGCGCACGTGGGGCGCCAGTCGGTCGGCCTCGCTGTAGACGGCGACGGTCGCAATGCCCATGCGGCGCGCCGTACGCATAATGCGGAGGGCGATCTCGCCGCGGTTGGCGATAAGTAGTTTCTGCACCGCGGCAAGGTAAGCGGGCGGGGTTGTGGCGTCTCGGGCGCGCGGCCGACCTTGCCGCCCATGAATACGGAAGAGTCTGCCCCCGAAACGCTCTGGTCGCCGAGCGCCGAACTCCTCGCGGAGTGCAACCTGAGCCGTTACCGCAACTGGCTCCTGGCCCGGGGGGAAGACCTCGGAGCGGCGGCCGAGACCTTGGACTACGAAGCCCTGTGGCGATATAGCGTGGAGGACGTCGACCGGTTTTGGGCTGGGTTGCTCAACTACTTTGACGTGGTTTACACCGGTTCGGCGAGCCCAGTGAAGACCGGAACAGAACTACTGTCCACCGAGTGGTTTCCGAACGTCCGTCTGAATTACGTGAATCAAATCTTGCGGCACGCCGCCCCCGAGAGCACGGCCTTGATCTGCGTGAGGGAGGCCTGCGAGCCCGTCGAGATCACTTGGGAGCGGCTCCAGGCTCAGGTGGCGGCCGTGCAGCAGGTTTTGGCGAAAGCCGGTGTCGAGCCCGGCGACAGGGTCGTGGGCTTCCTCCCGAACACCGAGCACGCCGTCGTCTGCTTCCTGGCCTCCGCGGGGCTCGGTGCCGTGTGGTCGAGCTGTTCGCCGGATTTTGGCGCTAGTGCCGTGGTCGATCGCTTCGCGCAGATCGAGCCCAAGGTGCTGATCGCGTGCCGGGGCTACGGCTACGGGGGGAAGTACCAAGACCGGACCGCGATCACCGAGGAGCTCGTGGCAAATCTCCCGACCCTCCGTGCCAAAGTCCTAGTGGACCTCGCCGGCGAGGGCTCTCTCGATGGCTGGGTGGACTGGGACGCGCTTCCAGAGCTTGAGGGGTCCGCTGTCGTCATCGCGTCCGTACCCTTTGGACATCCGCTGTGGATCCTGTATAGCTCCGGGACGACCGGCAGGCCGAAGGCCATCGTCCACAGCCACGGAGGCTGCCTGCTCGAGCACCTCAAGTACCTACACCTCCAGGCCGACGTGCGCCAGGGCGAACGCTTCTTCTGGTTTACGACTACCGGCTGGATGATGTGGAATTTCCTCCAGGCGAGCATGCTGGTCGGCGCGGTACCGGTGCTCTTCGACGGGAGTCCGGGCTACCCGGGGTTGCGGAGGCTGTGGGGCCTAGCCGCCGATCTCCCGATCCACCACTTCGGAACCTCGGCGCCCTTTCTCCACGCTTGTATGCGAGCGGGTATCTCCGTGATCGACGAGCTAGACCTCAGTCGCCTGCGCAGCGTTGGGTCGACGGGCGCGCCCTTGAGTCCCGAGGGCTTCGCCTACGTGTACGCAAGCGTCAAGGCCGACGTCTGGCTCGCGAGCATGTCGGGCGGCACCGACGTCTGTACGGCTTTCGTCGGCGGTAACCCGTGGTCGCCCGTACGCGAGGGGTGGATCCAGGGGCGGGCGTTGGGTTGCGACCTGCACGCCTACAACGAGGACCACCGGCCCATACTTGGGGCGGAAGGCGAGCTCGTGGTGCGCCAGGCGATGCCGAGTATGCCGGTTGCGTTCTTCGGTGACGCTGGGGACGACCTACGCCGCGAGAGCTACTTCCAGGAGATCCCAGGCGTCTGGCGCCATGGGGACTGGATTACGCTGAGCGCCGCTGGCGAACTTAAGATCCACGGCCGCTCCGACGCAACCCTCAATCGGCAGGGCGTCCGCATCGGGACCGCGGAGATCTACCGCTGGCTCGATACCCTCCCCGAGATCGCCGATGCCCTCATCATCAACTACGTCGACGCCGCCGGCGCAGACCACATGCCGCTGTTCGTGGTGATGGCGCAAGGCGCGGCGCTTACCGACGGCTTTCGCCAAAACCTGCGGCGCGGACTGCGCGCGGGCCTCAGCCCGAGGCACGTGCCTACCCGGATCGAAGCGGTGGCCGAGATACCCTACACCATCAGCGGCAAGCGTCTCGAAACCCCGATCAAGCGCCTTTTCGAAGGCAGGCCCCTCGCGCGGGTCGCCAACGCCGGCGCGCTCAGAAATCCCGATGCTCTGCGGGACTTTGCCCACCTTGCGGCCGCAAACTTGAAAGAGGATGATGCGTGAGAGAGTCGGCATTGCGCTGAAGGGGATGGGGATGGGGATGGCGGAGGTCGTGCCCGGAGTGAGCGGCGGGACGATCGCCTTCGTGACCGGGATCTACGAGCGGCTGCTACAGTCCATCACCGCCTTCGGGCCGGGGCTGGTGCCAGTGTATAAGTCGGCTGGGTGGTCGGGGCTCTGGACCGAGATCCAGGGTGGGTTCTTGCTCAATCTATTGGTCGGCATGGCGCTAGGGCTTGGCGTGGGGGTGTTCGCGATTACTTTCCTCATCGAAGCCTACCCGCCGGTGGTCTGGGCTTTTTTCTTCGGGCTCATTCTGGCCTCGGCCTGGTACATTGGGCGCATGGTGGCACCGTGGACCTACGCCGAGATAGCGGCGGTGGTGATCGGGTTCGCGATTGCGCTCGCCATCGTGATGGGTGCGCCGGCGCAGGGGAACACGTCGCTGTGGTTCGTCTTCGTCTCCGGGGCCATCGCCATCAGCGCACTCTTGCTGCCGGGCGTCAGTGGGTCCTTCATCCTCCTGCTCATGGGCATGTACAGTTACGTGGTCCCGAGCGTTAAAGAGCTCCTGAGCGGCAACTCCGGAGCCCTCCCCGTGGTGGTGGTCTTCGGGCTGGGGTGCCTGACGGGATTGGTCACGTTCAGCCGTGTTCTGAAGTACCTATTCGAAAAGTATCCGCAGGTCACGCTCGCCCTGCTCACCGGTTTTATGCTAGGCTCGCTGTACAAACTATGGCCCTGGCGCGTCGTGACGGCGTACGCGACCGATGGCGCCGGCGCCGTCATCGTCGATGAGGCAGGAGTACGTAAAGTCCTGACCGAGGCCCCGGTGTGGCCCGCTACCTACGTCGCTGAGGTCGGAGAGCCTGCGCTGTTGGCGGTCGCGGGGCTCGCGGCTGTAGCGGGGGTAGCGTTAATCTATGGGCTGAGTCGACTCGAGGGCCAGACGGGGCAAGCGCTGTAGAACTCGCACGCCCCCACAGCCTCCAGAATGGGAATTGCGGGCCCGCGGTCCTATCGCTCATGAGCGCAAGATTTGGCCCGGGATTTCTTGCGACAAGGGACGTACGCATCTCTCACGGTCAGTATTAAGTACTACTGATTGCCCTCCAAATTGTACCACTCTTAAAGTACCCCGGACGGGAATCGAACCCGTACTCCCGCAAAGGGAACAGGATTTTAAGTCCTGCGTGTCTACCAGTTCCACCACCAGGGCAGGCGTCGGGCGCGAAGGTAGGCGCCCTGCCCCGCTTATTCCTTCACTTTGAGGACCAGTTTGCCGAGCTTGTCCCCACTGAAGAGGCGCTGGAACGTCGTGTAGAAGTTCTCGATCCCCTCGTGGATGTCCTCGGTGCTCTTGATCTGCCCTGCCTTCAACCACGCCTGATACTGCTGGGCGGCCTCGCGGTAGCGTTTGGCGTAGTCGAAGACCACGAAGCCCGTCATGCTCGCGCGATTGACCAGCAGACTCAGGTAATTGCTCGGCCCCCGCATCTCCATCTCGTTGTATTGGCTGATCGCCCCGCAGATCACGACCCTCGCGTGTGGCGCGAGGCACGCCAGGGCATAGTCGAGGATCTCGCCGCCGACGTTGTCGAAGTACACGTCCACACCATTGGGACAGGCCGCGCGAATCGCCTTGAAGGTTCCCGCCTCCCGGTAGTCGATCACTGCATCGAAGCCGAGCTCGTCCCGCATGTAGGCACACTTGTCGGCCCTACCCGCAATCCCGACCACGCGACAGCCCTTGATCTTGGCGATTTGCCCGACCACTGAGCCGACGGCGCCCGCGCCGCCGGACACCAACACCGTCTGCCCCGGTTCGGGCCTGCCGATATCCAGGAGTCCGAAGTATGCCGTGTAGCCGGTCATGCCAAATAGACTCAAGGCCTTCGGCATCTGTTCGTCGCCGATCGTCGTGCTCACCCAGCCCTTACCGTCGGTGAGGGCATACTGTTGTACGCCACCCGTGCCGACCACGGTCTCGCCGACGGCGAAACCCGGATGCCTCGAGGCCACGACCTTCCCAACGGATCCTGCCCGCATCACCGCGTCAATCTCGACCGGTGGTATGTAAGAGCGGACGTTGCGCATCCACCCGCGCATAGCTGGGTCGAGGCTTACGTAGTGCTGTTCGACGAGGAGGTGTCCTTCGGGCACCGCGTCGATCTGTTCCGCGTCGAGGCGCCAGGCGTCCGCTGTCGGCATGCCCTCGGGTCGAGAGGCGAGGAGGTAGCGTTTGTTGGTGTAGGTAGGCATGTGATGTGTCTATCGTTCGTCGAAGGATTGTTTGGTTCGCGTGCCAGCGAGCTTTGCGTGAGTGCGGAGCAGCGAATGGCGAACCGATCCGCGGGGGTACTCTAGCTCGGTATGCCGAGGTAGTTTTCGGGACGAATAGCCCGCAGTTCTTGTTTAAGACCGTCGCTAATCTCTAGCCGATCCACGAAAGCGTGCATCTCGCCCTCGCCGATGTGGGCATTTCCCCGGGTGAGAGACTTTAGCGCTTCGTAGGGCGCTGGGTAACCTTCGCGACGCAAGACGGTCTGGATCCCTTCCGCCACCACCATCCAGTTGGCTTCCAGGGCGGCTGCGAGGGAGGTTTCATTGAGCTCCAACATCGACAGGCCTTTGCGAATGCTCTGGCAGGCGATGACGAAGTGGCCGAACGGGACCCCGAGGTTGCGCAGGACGGTGCTGTCGGTGAGGTCACGTTGCTGGCGACTGATCGGCAGTTTTTCCGCAAGGTGACCAAACAGCGCCCTGGCCAGACCGAGGTTGCCCTCGGCGTTCTCGAAGTCGATCGGGTTTACCTTGTGGGGCATTGCGCTGCTGCCGACCTCCCCGGCCACCGTCCGCTGGCGGAAGTACTCCGCGCTCACGTACTGCCACAGGTCCTGGCAAAGGTCCAAGAGGATTGTCGAGATCCGGATGAAGAGATGACATACGCTCGCCAGACCGTCGTAGTGTTCGATCTGCGTGGTCGGGTAGCTGCGCTCGAGCCCGAGGCTTTCGACGAATCCGTCCGCGAACCCCACCCAGTCCACGTCTGGGTAGGCGACGTGATGCGCGTTAAAGTTGCCTGTGGCCCCGCCGAATTTGGCCGGGTGCGATATGACTTTGAGTTCGATGAGCTGTTGCTCCAAGCGCGCCACGAAGACCCCGATCTCCTTGCCTAACCTCGTCGGCGAGGCCGGCTGCCCGTGCGTGCGCGCCAGCATCGGCACCTCGGCCCAGGCTTTCGCCAAAACCTGGAGCTCGCCAAGTAAGCCCGTCACCTCCTTGCCGATGGGCCCCTCGAGCGCATCTTTAAGCGACCATGGGATGGCGGTGTTGTTGATGTCTTGACTTGTGAGCCCGAAGTGGATGAACTCCTTGACCTCCCCCAGGCCCGCTTCCTCGGCGCGGTGCTTGAGCCAGTACTCCACCGCCTTGACGTCGTGGTTCGTGGTCCGCTCAATGGCCTTCACCTCGGCGCTGTCGCTTTCGCTAAAACGCTCTACTCGCTTACCGAGGTCGCCGAGCGCTTCGGCATAGTCACCGCTTAGCTGCGGTAACCCGAGTGCGATAAGCGCCTGTAGGTACGCGAACTCGACGCGGACCCGGTAGCGGATCAACGCATGCTCGCTGAAGTACGCCCGCAGTGGAGCCGTCTTCGCGGCGTACCGACCGTCGAGAGGTCCGACGGCGGTGAGGGCACTGAGCTCTAACATGGCGGCAAAGTAGCGACCCTAGTCCGGCTCCGCGGGTCCACCCTCGCCGAGACCAACTTCGCCGTTAGTCCGCTGCGTTAGGCGCTCAGTTCGGCTTTTTCTTCAGCAAGCCCTTCAGCGCCTCCTTGCCCCTGTCTACGGCCTGCGCGCCCTGTTTGCTCGCTGCCTCCTCGGCTATGCGGCGGGCCTCGTCGGCGGCCTTGCCTTTCGCCTGGTCGGCCAGGCGTTGCGCCTCCGCGCCAGCCTTTGCCTTCGCATCGTCGGCCAGGGCCTGCACCCTCGCCTCGGCCACGCTGCGTACCGAATCGGTTACGGCGCGAGCCTTGGCTTCCGCCTGTCCGCGCGCGGCATCCAGGCGCGCCTGGGCGACGCGCTCGAGGCTGTCCTTGGCCTGCCGGGCTATGTCCTTGATCGCGGCCGAGGCAGCGTCCTTGACCGTGCCCTCGCCCTCGGTCCCGAGAAGCTTAAAGTCGACCTTCGGGTCGGCGATAGACCCGGTGAGTTTGATGCGGACCCGGACGTTTTCTCCCACGGCCATATTCACGCCGAGCTTGCCGGCCTGCTCATTGAGGATCCCGATGCCTTTGTTGGCGGCAGCGCCCGCGGCGTTGTTGCCGAGCAACGCCCGCGGGATGAGCGCCACGATGTCGTAATCCATCGACTGATTCAAGCCATGCGAGCCGCCGATCGTCGCGTTGATGCCTCCGAGCGAAGCCTCGAACGGCTGCACCGTCACGAAGCCATCCTTGATCGTGAACCAATTTTTGGTATTTTTTATCTCGAGATTCTGTAGCGCGTCGATCCCGAGGAGGGACGAGGCCTTCTGGAGAGGGGCGAAGCCCTTAATGCTGGCGTTGAGGGTGTTGACGAACCCGTCGGCGTCTAAATCGGTGAGCACCGGCATCATGTCGCGCCCCAAGGTCGAGGAGAGCACCATGTCGGTATTGAAGCTGCCCGAGAGGTACTTCGCCACGGGCGCCAGCTGCTGGATGGTGTTAAACTGCTCGAAAGCGTCCTTGAAGGAGATCTGTTGCAGCGCATACTTCAGGTCGAAGCTCGGCGCAACGCTTGGCCCGCGGTAGGTGTACCCGCCGTCGATGCGGACCTTGCCGCCGAGCAAATCCCCGCTCGCGTCCTGGATGGCGGCCTTCTGATTGGCCATCGCTACCAGACCGGTGACGTTGCGCAGCGTAATATCGTCGTAGAGCATCTCGCCAACATTAGCTTTGACATTAATGCTCATCCGCTCCGGCAACGGTATGTACTCCGCCTCGGCATTGGAGGCATTGGCCGAGGCGTTCGGATCTACGCCGATCGCACTCAGCGCCAAGAGATCGAGCTTCCGGCTGCGTAGATCTAGGTTGCCGGTTAGCTCACCCTCGTCGAAGGTGTAGCCGTACAGGTTGCTTAGCCTCCCACTCATGGCAACGTCGCTACCGGCGGTCGTCAGACTCGATGAACCAATAGTGAGTACGTCGGAGGTGACATTCCCCTCGGCTCGTACGTCACTGAGGTCGTACACGTCATACAAGAGTCGATCAACACTCGCGACGTAGTCGAGGTCGAAACGATCGAATGGTCGCATAACCATGGTCGCCTCCGCCTCCGTCGTGCCACCCGGATTGGTCTGCGTGGTCTCGGCGAGCCACTCGTTGGCATCCACGAACCGTGAGGCGATAACGATATCGCCACCGAGCCGCCCGGTCTCACTCGCAAGTGAGAAGGGGTCGAGCAGGGTGCCCGAGGCAGCAAAGTCGGACTTCCCGGCCTTACCGACAAAATCTGTCAAGACCACTTTGTTGCCGTCGAAAGCCGCCGTCCCGCTCGCCACCGATATCGCGGGCGTACCGTCGGCGAAGTATTCGATGTTTGAGAATCGGGCGTTGCCCGTCGCGTCGATCGCACGTACGTCCCCACTGGTCGCACCCGACGCCGTGCCCCTGGCGGTTACGTCCATGTCGATCACTCCGGCCAGCCTGGAGACACCCTCAAGAGGCACCGCCTGACTTAGGTCGGCGAGGTCGAGCTTGCCCTTAGCCACCAGGTCGAATGCTGGGTCCGTGGTGCCGTTACGGACTTTGAGTGAGCCGCTTACTGGATTGGGGCCGAGCCCGAATGATAAGCGCGGGACGTCGACCAGCAGATCGGCAAGCGTGCCACCCCTTGAGGACACGCGCGCCTCAAGATGGATGTCGCGCAAATCCTTCGGCAAGTCCGGATACTTCACGCTGCCGTTCTGCACACCGAGCTTCACGTCGAAGCCCGGGAGGCCGCCAGTCGCCGCCACGTAGGTGCCCTTGATGCTTCCACTTACGTCAAAACTACCCGCGGTCTTCACGCCGTCCAAGGTTTTGGCGAAAGCCGCCGGAACGACCGACCACAGCGCCCGAAAGTCCTGCTTTGGGGCTTCGAAGCTCAGATCAGTCATGATATCACCGCGGTCGTCGGGGAGCCCGACCACACCCCGCAGGTCTAGCAACATTTCGTTGAGCGCGAGGGCGTTGTCGGTGAGGGTCACGGTGCCCGCCTCGGTGTCGATCGCGAGCACGGCGTCGTAGTTCACCCTGGCCCGGTAGAGGTAGTCGATCCCGGTGGTCGTCAGGGTGATCGACGCGATGTCGGTCTTGGTGTCTAGGTCGAACTTGGCGGCAGTGAAATCGCCCGTGCCGCTGTGTTGTAAGCCCTTCAGATCCACGTACACATCGCCGGCGCGGTCCTCGTACAACAGGGAGCCGTCGGTGATCGAATACTCCTCCAAGGATACGCTGGGACCGGGGGCGTCGGTCTCGGCCTGGGTCTCCTCGGACCCAGACATGACGATGTCCGTATTCGTCGTCCCGTCTGGGAGGACGATGACGTGCAGCCGCGGCTCCACCAAGTGCACGCCGTGGATCTGGATCGGGCCGTCGCCGAGCGCCGACCAGAAATCCACCGCCACGTTAAGCTCCGCGATATCGGCGAGGTGGATGCTGTCGAAAGCGCCCCGCCCGATGACTTGTATGTCCTCGATGCGGACGGCCAGCTTCGGGAAGCTCCGGATGATGGAGAAGTCGACGTCGCCGTAGCGGACCTCGGCATCGACCTTGGCCGCGATCTGCTCGTCGGCCAGGGCGCGGATTTTGTCACCGAAGAGCCAGGGCGCGAGCAATCCCGTGAGGATGAGTAGTCCAAACAGCGTTCCGACCGCGATCGCGATCCACTTGAGAGCTTTCATACAGGGGAGATTACGCGGCGGAGGAGGCTAAGGTTGACCCGGGGATTTACGTTGTGACGGGTATAACGAATGACGAGGGTCGTAATATTGGCCCGAATGACCCAAGCACCGCAACCGACCACCTACAACCTCGACTATACCTTCCTCGCGACCCAAGACGCCCTCGATCGCTGGGGGGCTTCCGCCAAAACTCACGACTGGATCGCCTTCGATACCGAGTTCATGGGCGAGAAGCGGTTCCAGACGCTGATTTGTCTTATCCAGGTGGCGTGCCCCAATGGCCTCTTCCTCATCGACCCGATCGCGATCGAGAACCTCGACGCCTTCCTCGACCTGATCGAGGACGAGCGCATCCTCAAGATCACGCACGCTGGCGAGAACGACTACCGCTTGCTTTCGCAAAACTTCGGTTGTGAGCCGCGCAACTTACTCGATACACAGCTGGCCTGCGGGTTCCTTTCCGAACAGTACCCAGTCAATTTCAAGCGCCTGCTCGAGGTCCACATGGACGTCAGTATACAGAAAGGCTACGCGGTGGCGGACTGGTCGCGGCGACCGATACAGAGCAACGTACTCAAATATGCCCTCGAGGACGTGGTCTACCTCAAGGACATGCTCGCCGTCGTCGCCGAGAAGCTGCGGGCACTAGGCCGCTACGATTGGTTCGTCGAAGAGATGCGTACCTGGGAGGACACCTCGCGCTACGAGAAGACCCTCCTGGACGAAGTCCAGGCGATGGGCGGGGTCTACAAGATGCGCCGCGCCGAAAAGCTGTTCACGATCCGCATGGTGGAGTGGCGCCGCAACCTGGCCGAACACCGCAACCACAGTCGCGAGATGGTGCTCAACACCAAAGACCTCAACGCCATCGTCCGTGCCATGAAGAGTGGTCGCGCCGGCATCCAGTGCAACCGGCACCTCAATAACAAGTCCTGGCTGAAATACTTCGAAGTGTGGGAGCAGCTATACGACGCCCCAATCACCGACGAGGAAAAAGGCTACCTCTCCGAGCTTACCGCGCCCGAGTCGGGCGAGCTCCGCGAGGAGATCGTCACGGAGATCCTCTACCGCTACCTGCGGTACCACTGCCTCCAGCACGAGATCGCCATTGACCTGGTGTTACCGCGTGCCGTGATCCGCGACCTAAATACAGGCAACAAGGACGCCCTCAATAGGCTTACCGAAACCTGGCGGAAGGACTTCTTAGGCGGGGATATCCTCGAGCTGCTTCGCGAAACCTCGCAGGTGGAGCCCGTCCTCGTCGGCCGGTCGCTCGAGTTCCGTCCTGTCGGCCAGGAGTTTAGCGTAGATCCGCGACGGTAAGCCCCACGGCGGGCCCCGCCCGCACCAGGCCTTCGAGCCGCCTGTAGACCGTTGGGTCACCCTCGAAGTCCAGGTCGCCCAGCTCGACCAGGAGGATCGGGAAACGCTGCTCCGCCCGGAGGTACTCCCAGTAGGTCTGCTCGATCTGCGATAGATACTCCGCAGAGATCCCTCGCTCGTAATCACGACCACGCTTGGCGATGTTGGCGAGGAGCACCTCGACGGGCCTGTGGAGGTAGACCAAGCACTGCGGCGTCGGGACCGTTGAGTTGAGCTGTTCGAAAAGTTTGCGGAACAGCTGACGCTCGTGGGTCCGGAGGGTCTTGCGGGCGAAGAGCCAGGTCTTGAGGTACAGGAAGTCGCTGATCAGTGGCTCCCCGAAGAGCGTCCGCTCCGTGGTCACGGCACTCATCTGCCCGTGGCGCTCCGCCATGAAGTACAGCTCCACCATCAGGGCGTAGCGCTCGCGATCGGCGTAGAAGAGCGGGAGGAAGGGGTTGTCGCCAAACTTCTCGAGCAGCACGCGCGCGGTGTACTCCCGGGCGAGGAGCCGCGTGAGCGTGGTCTTGCCGGCGCCGATATTGCCTTCGATCACGAGGTAGTCGTAGGGTAGGGTATCAGGCTTCATAAAGATTGACGGACAGCGCGTCGTCGAGCTCGACGTACAAGGTCGCAATGTCGGCTCCTAGTACAGGATGGAGTAGGTGCGGCGCGATGTCTATCATCGGCCGGAGTACGAAGCGTCGGAGGTGAAGCCTAGGGTGGGGTAGGGTAAGTTCATCGGTCGCGAGGAGTTCACTTCCGTAAAACAAGAGGTCGAGATCTATGGTGCGTGGCGCATTTGGGTGGCTACGCGTCCGCCCCAGGTCTTGCTCGATGTCCAGTAGGGTCCGCAGGACTTGTTCTGGCGTAAGCCTAACCTCCACCGCGATGGCGGCATTGAGGTAGGGGAGTGGTTCGGTAGCGCTAGAGCCCCAGGCGGCTGTCTCGTAAACGGGCGATACCGCTACAACGGAGCCGACCCGGGCGCCGATCTCGGAGATGGCGCGGCGGAGGTAGTCCCGCCGGTCGCCGAGATTACTACCGATGCCGATGTAGACCACTCGTGACAACTTTTTGAGAGGACTGTTCTCCCGCGGGCGACACGACTACCCTACGTACTTTTCGATCTCGCCTGATTTGATGCGGCGCCTGTAGCTCTGGAGGGCCCGTTTGACGTTGGGGATGAGGATGTACAACCCCACGACGTTCGGGAAGGCCATCGCGAAGATCATCGCGTCGCCGAAGTCGAAGACGGCCTTGGCCGAGATTGCCGAACCGACGACGATGAAGAAGCAGAACAGCGATTTGTAGATGATCTCGTTGGTCTGCGATCGCCCGAAAAGGTAGGTCCAACATTTGAGTCCGTAGTACGACCACGAGACCATCGTCGAGAGGGCGAAGAGGATGACCGCGATCCCGAGTACCGGCGGGAACCAACTCATCACCGACTCAAAGGCCGCCGAGGTGAGGGCGATGTCGCCGATAACCTGCGGCTGTGCCCCGGCTTCGATGATCCCCAGGTCGACCTGGCTCTGTTGGAGGTTGGCGACCGCATCCAGCGGCAGTAACTGCGTCGTCGGATCGACCTTGATGATCCCGCTCTCGACCCGGCGGCTCTCGAGGGCTGCCAGTGGGCCGTAGTTACCGTAGCCGGTGATGATGATGACGAGGGCCGTCATCGTGCAGATGACCACCGTGTCGATGAATGGCTCGAGGAGAGCGACCACGCCTTCGCTGATCGGTTCGTCGGTCTTCGCGGCGGAGTGCGCGATCGAAGCCGAGCCAATCCCGGCCTCATTAGAGAACGCCGCCCGCCGGAAGCCTTGGATCAGGACGCCGACCGCCCCTCCGTAGAGCCCGGAAGGCGTAAATGCACCGCCGAGGATATCGCCGAAGGCCGTCGGCACATCGGTGATGTGGTAGCCGATGACGACCAACGCGCCGAGTATATAGATCCCCACCATGAACGGCACGATCTTGTCGGTAACCTTGGCGATACTCTTGATCCCGCCAATGATGACGATCCCGACGACGATCGCCATGGCGAGCCCGAAGATCCAACCACGTCCGAAGAAGATACTGTCGCTACCGCCGGTGATGGCCGTGAGTTGGACGGTAGCCTGGTTGATCTGGACCATGTTGCCGCCGCCGAAGCTGCCGCCGATACACGCTACCGCGAACATGACGGCCAAGACCTTACCGAGGCCTCCGAGGTTCTTCTCCTTTAGACCGCGATCGAGGTAGTACATCGGACCGCCCGAGACCGACCCATCGGGGTGGACATCGCGGAACATTACCCCGAGGGTACACTCGACGAACTTACTGCTCATCCCCAGTAAGCCGGCGACGATCATCCAAAAAGTAGCCCCGGGGCCTCCGAGAGCCACGGCGTAAGCCACGCCTGCGATGTTGCCCACCCCAACCGTTCCGGAGAGCGCGGCGGTGAGGGCTTGGAAATGCGAGACCTCGCCTTCGTCGTTGGGGTCGTCGTACACCCCCCGCACGACGTCGATGGCGTGCTTGAAGGCCGTGATGTTGACGAACCCGAGGTAGACCGTAAAGATTGCTGCGCCGACGATGAGCCAAACAAGGACAAATGGAATCGAGAAGCCCGCGAGCGAAACTTCGAAGAAGACGACTGATTCAATAAACTTCGTGACGGGCTCGAACACCCGCTGGAGGGCGGCGTCGATGCCGGAGGTGGGGGCCTGTGCGCTGAGGCGCAGGGCTGCCAGAGAGGAGAGGGTAAGGAGTAGTGTTCTTCTCATGTTGCGGATCGGACCGTAGGTGGCCGCAAAGTAGGCGCTAAGAAATGATACGTCCGTGGCGCAAGCCCGTGCCAACTTGCGCACACCCATTCCTCGCTCCCGCCCAACGCGCCGCGCTTTGTCCGATCCCACCCTCGAGAACCTTTTCCGCAGCGAGTACGCCGTTCTCGTGGGGGCGTCGCGGCGCCTGTGCGGCGATCGCGCCGAGGCGGAGGACATCGTCCAGAACGTCTTCCTCCAGCTCCACCGAAAAGGCGGACTCGAGGCCATTGATCACCCGCCCGCGTACCTGAGGCGGGCGGTCGTGACGCGGACACTTAATGCCATTCGCGACCGCAAACGCGTTGATCTCCCCGGGGATGAGGCCCTTTGGTCGGCCGCCGAACAAACGGTGGAGCGCGAGCCTACCCATCTTGCCGACCTTTCCGAAAAGCTCCACCGCGCGATCGCCTTACTCCCGGACCGCGCCAGGCTCATCTTACAACTCAGCAAATTCGAAGGTCTATCCCACAAGCAGATCGCGGAGTCGCTCGAGATCTCCCCAAAGACCGTGGAAAATCAACTGGCCCGCTCCCTGATGCTGCTTCGCAAATACCTCCCCACAGCTACCTGGGCCGCCGTCGTCCTCAAATCTCTCTCCATTTAGGGGATTTACCTTCCTCGCGTGTCTATCTACTGAATGATGGTTAATAAAGCCCCTACTACTTGGAGCGAAGCCCTCGGCGATGAGCGGGCGGCCGACGAGCTGTGGGCAGCTCTCGACGCGACCGTCGCGCTCGACGAATCCTCGGTTGTGGACGACTCCGCGGTCGACGCCGCCTGGCTCCGGCTGGCGGCTAGCCTCGATGCGACCCCAATGATCGCCGAGCCCGCCGCCGCTTCCGTAGCCAAGGTCGTGCGGCTCTCGGAGGCTGCCGCGAGGCTTTCGCCGAAACGCAAGACCACCTGGCGAACCTGGGTCTCTGTAGCCGCGGCCGCGATCGCATTGCTATTTTTGGTCAACGTCTTCTCCGGACTCGGCGAGACCACAGCCTCCTTCGCGAACACGGGCTCCGCGCCGCTGAAGGCCGTCCTCCCCGACCGAACCACGATCCTGCTGTCACCGGGGAGCGAGCTCTCCTACGAGGAAGCCGATGGTTTGCGCTCGGTGTACATGCGCGGTCGGGTAGGTTTTGCCGTAAGGCCGAATAAAGACAAACCATTCGCCGTCACGGCCGAGCAACTGCAGATTCGCGTCGTCGGAACCAAGTTCATCATTTCGGAAGACGGCGAGACCGAGGTCACGGTGACCGAAGGGCACGTACGTCTCCGTGGCGTTAGGGAGGCCGACTGGGTCGATCTGTTGGCCGGGGGCTCAGCGACGGTGAGTGAGGGAGTCGTGATCAACTCTACCGAGAAGACGCTTTCTGCCGTGGACCTGCGTTTCCGGGACGCGCTCTTGTCGGACGTGCTCTCGACGCTCAGCGACTACCACCAAGTCCCGCTCTCGGCAGCGCCCCACCTTATGTCCTGTCGCGTCACTGCTTCTTTCGAGGACGGCTCGGCCCTCGAAGCCATGGGGACGCTTAAGGTCATCTTCGGGGCAGCGCTCCAGGAGCGGAGCACGGGGATTCAATTAGTTGGTGGCGCCTGTCGTTAGTCCTGAGCGTCGTGGGTAGGATCTACCTGCTGGCCTCCGCCATGGATAGCTAAGGATGTCGAGGCGAAATTGCCACCCGATTATGCGTCGACTCGTCTGCTACGTAGCTTTTGCTCTGCTGGCCACGGCCGGCCTCGGCCAAGCGGGTGGCCGGGGGCGGTCGGTGGCCGCGGAGCTAGATCTGATCGGCGAACGGTACAACATCTTCATCGCCTACTCGACGCTTACGGTCGGCGAGCTCGGGCCGGTACCTAGCTACCAGCCGACCACTCTCACCGCGGACCTTACGACGGTGCTCTCGCCCCACGGCCTGAAATACACGCAGATCGGGCGGCAGTACGTCGTGACGCTCGCGCCGCAGTCCCTGCGGTCGGTGGTGGGATTCGTGGAGGACAAAGGCACGCGAGAGCGGCTTGTAGGTGCCACGGTGTACGCCATTAAGGGCGGCCGAGGCGTGCTCACCAATGGCTACGGCTATTTCTCCCTGACCGACCTGGACCCTTCGGAGCAATTGGTGTTCCGGTACCTCGGCTATCCCGCGGACACCTTCCGGGTTGATCGCCTCCGCGAGAGTCCCGCGATGGTGCGACTCACGCCGAGCCTGGAGCTACTGACGGTCGAGGTGCTGGGACGCGTCAGCTCCGTCGCGGGTACGAGCGTGGAAGGGGAGTCCCTAAATCCCGGAATCCTCGAGCATACGGAGCTTATCAACGGCAGGCGTGACCTCAACAGTTGGCTCAGCCTCCAGCCGGGGGTTCAGTCCGCTACCGGCGGGTACCGCGGGTTTGCCTTCCGGGGTGCCGACCCTGAGCACAATCTCACGCTGCTAGATGACGCTACGCTTTACCTGCCTTCCCACGCGGTCGGCTTCTTTTCGATCGTCCCCGGTGAGGCGATCAGGAGTTGGAAGCTCTACCGTGGGGCGGGTCCGGCGAAGTACGGCGATCGGGTAGGCGGTGTCCTGGACCTCCGTCTCCGCGAGGGTAACCGTTTGAAACGCAGCAGCAACATTAGCCTCGGGCTTTCCGACATTGCGGGGACCACGGAGGGTCCGGTGGGCAAGGGGAGCTACTTCGTTAGTGCGCGTCGGGGGCTTACCGACTTTTGGTTAGATCTTCTGCGGCCCGACAACCGCGTGAGCCGCGGTATCCGACCCGAGATCGACTTCGGTTTTTACGATCTCGCCGCGAAAGTAAATCAACCGATCGGGGAGCGTCAGCAACTTTTCGCCAGCGTGTTCGTCGGCCAGGATCGCTACTCCGATGCGGCGACGGTGTATGAGGGGGATGCGAGCAAGATCGCCGGATACACCGACCGTTCGACACGGTCCTGGGGCAATGTGCTCGGAAGCGTAAGACACAACGTGATCCTCGGCGATCGCTGGTTCGCGAACTCGACCCTTACGCTCAGCGACTTCCGTTTCTCGGCCTTCGACCTAGTGCAGGCGACCGTGCAGCAGCGTGAGCAACCGGACAGCATTACGGTGGCGACGAGCCAGAATGTCTTCGACTCTCGGATCCGCGATTTCGGTCTGAAGAGCGACCTCCAGTACGCCATCTCGAAGGAGGCGATCATGACCTTCGGCGTCGATGCCACGGTGCACCGGTTCAACATCACCAATGGCGCCCAGACGGCGGCTAGCGACGGGGGCGACACCCCGCCCTCGACGGTGCCCACGCTCGCGCGGGTCAACACCCTCGACCTGAGCACCTACCTCAGCTTCGACTACACGCCTAACGATCGCCTCAGCACCTCGCTCGGGTTTAGGTGGTCGAGCCAGCTCAGCGGTTCCAGGCCTTACCAGGCGCCACTCCCGCGCGCTAGCGCGACGTACAAACTCCGGGAGCAGTGGGGGCTGAATGCGAGCTTCGTGCAGACCAGACAGTACATCCACCAGATCGGTACCAACAACCCCGGATTGCCGCGGGAGCTCTGGGTCCCGACGATCAGAGGGCTCAAGCCTCTTCAGAGCGATCAGGTCGCGCTCTCGTTGGACTACCGACCGACGCCAATCCTTAATATGTCGCTCGGGGGCTACGCCACGAGACTACAGGGTCTGACGAGATTTAGTAAAGATGCCCTCAACGAGGAGATCGTGGACTGGGTCGACAACGTGCAGGTGGGACGCGGGAAGTCGCGAGGGCTAGAGTTTCAGTTAAACCTTGAGGTCACCAAGTGGACTATAGACTGCTCCTACACGCTGGCACGCTCGACGCGGCAGTTCGACGTTCCGTTCTTCGGACCTGGGCCCGTCGAGCGCGCTCGACTCGATCGACGGCACGCAGTTACAATCCTCAATGAATATCGGATGTCTAAGCGCTGGTCCTTCTCCGGAGTTATGCGGGCGGGATCTGGACTCCCGGCCCGAAGGCCCCAGCGCACGGAATTCGATGGGGAGGTGCTGGAGACAAATCTCCCGCTCACCAACAATTGGAATTACGACGGCGCGCAGATCCAATTGCGGTCCAGCTTCACGCTTGACCTCGGAGCCAAGCTGAAATTTCCTGATGCCGGTCGGCCGCAATCGCTCAACATGGGCGTCCAAAACGTGACTCTGCGACGCAATCCCTTGTTTATCAACCTCCGGAGGGTCGATAATCCCGACCCGGGAAAATCGTCTTACGAAAATACCGAAGTCTTCACTCCGCCATTTATACCCTACCTTCGTTTTTCGCGAACCTTCTGACATGATTCGGATCTCCGGCCTTTTCCTCACCTTAGCCGCGCTGAGCGTGGTGAGCTGTGAGCAGGCCATTGACCTCGGAGGTATAGGCGCGGCCCAGATCGTCATCGAGAGTCGACTCAAGGCTGGAGCGAAGGTCCGGGTCGACGTCCGTGTCATCGATAGTTTCGGCAGGCCCTCGACGAGCGAGGGCCTTGGGCAAACCGTAGGTTCGATTAAAGGCAGCGATGGAGGCGTCGGCAGCTTGTACGTAGCTGCTTTTACGGATTCCACCGCGGCCTTGGTGCTCGATAGCGTCATCGTCCGCGAAGGCATCACGTATACACTCGAGCTTAACGCCCCAGGGTTCGCACCCCTGAAAAGTGTCACGACTGTTCCTGCACCTGTGACGCTGAGCGCGGCCACCGAGCTCGCCTACACCGTGGATACCCTCTCGGTCCGTGCAATAGAGCTGCCGATCTCGTTCGCGGATCCGATCGAGGAACTCAACTACTACCATCTCCTGATCTCGATTCAGGAGTCCGACCTTCACTCCTCCGATCAGTTGCCCCGTAAACCTCAAGTGGCCAGCCTAGTGACCAAGACGCAGAGTATGAACTCGTCGACCGGGGCATGGTACTTTAGAGATCTGGCCTTCCGCAACGGTACGTTCGCTGGCACCGTGTACGTCGATCGGCAAGACATTGTAGGCTTCACTAAGCCCGTCGCTATCGTTGAATTGCGCACGGTGAGCCAGGCCTACTACAACTATTTTATCAGTCGCAGCAAATGGCAGAACCCCGAGGCCTCCTCGACGGTCGATATTCAGGCCGACAATGTCGTCGGGGGATCGGGGGTGTTTGGGAGCTACAGCTCCAGCACTGTACAGTATACCCTGCTCAAATAGAAATTTTCGTACGGGTTTGGGGGATTGTGGTTCGGTATGTGTCTTATAGTCGACACTTAACCAAAACCACCATCCCATGCAAAGCGCCCAACTCCTCGAGTACCCACTTTTCTCCACGCTGACCGCAGATGAGGCGACACGCCTGGCGCGCGTCACGCAGGAGAAGTCCTACAAAAAGTACGAGTTCGTCTATCGCTTCGGAGAGGACGCCAAGCATATCCACATCGTGGTCTCGGGAGAGGTCAAGCTCGGGTACGCCGGGACCGACGGACGGGAGATCATCCGCGCCGTCGTCCGCCCGCATGCACTCTTCGGTCAGACGGCGCTCAGCGTCGCAGGCCCTCGCGACGGTTTCGCGCAGTGTCTCTCCCGCGAGAACGTCGTGCTCCAAATGCCGATCGCGGAGGTACAACTCCTCATGCGCCAGAATTTTGGTCTCTGCCAGCTTCTCCTCCAGAACCTGAGCCAGCAGTTGCAGTCCGCGCAAAACCGCCTCACTAGCGTCGTGATGCTCGACGCGCGCACACGGATTGTCAACTTCCTCCACGAGACCGTTAAGACCAGTGGTCAAAAAGTAGGTTTCGAGTATCTCATCCGCCACTGCCTCACGCATCAGGATATCGCCAACATCACCTGTACCTCGCGCCAGACGGTCACCCTCGTGCTTAACGAGCTGCGTAAGTCCAACCTAATCTACTTCAATCGCGGCAAGATCCTCGTCCGCGACATGAGTGCTCTCGCTTAGTTTGAATTGCTCGGCAGCGGTAGTCGCGGTTTGGTGCGGCAGGGCTTCGGCCAAACGATGGTGCGGTGCCGGCCGAGCTTATGGGGTAAGCGATCACAGCTAATTCGGGAGCAGCGAAGTTTACCTGTCGTAGCCAGTGCCTGCCGTTCCCTTATGAATAGCAGCCTAGTAGGCTGTCTGTCAATGGCCTGCGGCTCGAGGTGGCACTCGACACGTGTCGCGAGTGCTTAAGCATACGTGTAAGCTCCTGTTCTATCATCCCTAATGACGTCTCACACACTACTGTTCGCGGTGTAGACTTAAGGGCTTACGCCAAAACGTTGTGTGTTTCGGCCACTGAAATCCGCCTCCCTCCGTCATCATCCGCGGGCGTAAACCCTCGCTAATTTTCGAGCCTAGCTCGCATGTCCGTTTTTCGCGAAATCTGCTTCCAAAGCTTGTCTAATATAGAATTTCTCGACGCGCCCGATGCTGGTGAGTCGTCGGTTTTGCGAAAGCAGCTTAAGTCAAGTCCTTCACCGAGAACACTGTGCTGCAGGGCGAGGTAGTCGACCTCCTGCCGCAACCACCCGACCTCCCTAAGCTGCGGGAGAGAAGTTTATTGGTGCCCCCGGTACGGATGAGCCACCGACCACTGCCGACGTGGTAGACAGTGGCCGTTGTGCACCTCGAAGATATAAGCAGCCCGCCGGGTGTTAGTAAGTGAAGCGCCTCGGGCAAATGCACCTGTTGCAGTTCTGCACACCGCCACGCGAGCCGCGCCGACCGCTGTGCCCAAGCGAGGTCTCGCTCTCGGAAGATACTCCCCCTGCTATAGCGTGCCTGAACCAGGACTACGTCCCAGGTTCCCTCGCCTGGGAGGGTCGGGGACTGAAAACCTCCGATCTAGCAACCGGCTGAACACCACGTTACCAAATTTCCCAGCATGAGCTGTCTAAGGAAACGGGCTACTTCCTTTGCGGAAAAGGGTTTCTCGCGCCGCATCCAGTCTGTGAGCAGAGTCGTTTTGCCGCCGGGCGCCCCACACTGATCCAGCAATTCGAGTGAGAAGTTAGCGGGATGTCGCACATGCTGCAGCGCCGCACAGACCGCCTATTTGCTGGAATCCTGCACCTATTTGGTGGCTTGGGCAGTACGGAAGCAAGTGGGAAATTCGGTTGTCCTGCGAGGAGGCATGCGTGTGTGTGCCAGTAGAGTAGCTTGGTGCCTGACTTAGCTGTGGCCGGCCATATTGCGTTAATGGGTAGGCTCCCGGGGGCGGGGGCGTTCAATGTATCAAACAGAGCTTCAGCCTCGTCTCGTCGTCGGCTATTGACCCTGCCAACGCAACTACACGGTAAACAAATAGACTACGCGCGGGGGATCTACGGCGACTGTGCGATCCCGTCAATAGGAACACCGGCCCGGTCTACACGCTCAGATATTGTCTCGTGCCCAAGTCAAGGTAGCGCCCCCACCGGCTCTTGACCTGCGTGACGGTAGCATCCGCGATGATCCGTCCGCGGTTGCTGATCAAACCTTGATTCTCTATACCACCAGAGCTCGTGTTGCGCAGCCCGAGCGTACCCGCGATCTCCACCGTCCCCTCGTTGCTTAACCCAGAGCCACATATCAAACCCAGTGGATCGGCCCACAAGCCGTCGACGGTTAAGATACCTGCTTTGCCGATGTGGAGCGTGGCTTGCCGGAGGACGTGTAGGCTGAGCACTTCGTCGACACCCGTTGCCACGTGGCAGCGGTGGCGTCCGTAACCACCGACGACGACTTTGTCCCGGGCGTCCGGCACGCCGACCGGGTACCAGTTGAGTGGCTCGGTCCACTCTTGGGGGCGGTCCCTGTAGCCGCCGATCCACGTTTTGACTTTAGAGAAAGCATAGGACCCGAGCTCGGCGGCACTCATGGAGCGCTCGTCGGGTGCAGTATTAATGAGCATTTGTGTGATTAGTGCTGTTCGGCCGTAACTTTTCAAAAGGTGGGCCACAATTCACATCTACGTGAACGTTTGGATATCGACTTGCTCCAGGGCTTTCACATTCCGCATCACCGCAATTCCTGCATTTAGTTCATACCCAATAAGGATCCATAATATGTTCAACTGAAGCCATAACAAAAATATTAAAACCGTGCCAATCGAGCCGTATAGCTTGTTGATGGAATCGAGATTATTGACGTAGATCGCGAAGCCTATCGACGTGAGAAGGATCATCCCCGTGGCCAGGAATGCACCGGGCGTGAAGAACGGAAACCGACGCACGGTGGCGGCGCCGTAGCGGAAGACAATCGCGATCCCGATGTAGATAAACAGGCCGATGAGTAAGTACTGCACGCCGACGAGTAGCAGGCGCGAGCCGACCCGCAGACCGTAGCCGTTCTCAATGTAGACGGCTACCTGCCCGCCGACTGTGATCAGGGCCAGCGAGGCAATTAGTTGTGCGCTCAGTGCGCCGGTGAGCGCTAGGGCGATCAGTCGCGTCCGCACGATGGAGCGACGCTTGAAGGTATGTCGGTAGCTCGCTTTGTCGAACGCCCGCATGAGGCGCATGATGCCGTTACTCGAGAAGTACAGCGCCAGGACGAAGCTTAAGGACAGCAAACCGCCGCGGGGCCGCTCGAGTATGTCGCGGATGAGTTCCATGGCGAGATTCGAGGACTGGCCAGGGAGAACGCTGTAGATGTAGTCCTCGAGCGTGTCTATCACCGTGATGCTAATCGGCAGATGGGGCAGCAGCGTGAAGATGACCAGAAGTCCGGGGAAGACGCTGATGAAGAGCGTGAAGGCGATCGACTGGCTCTTCGACACCAGGTCGTCCTGCCGGAACTCCTGGATCACAAAGACGGCTGTCTCATACAGGCTCAGCTTCGCGAAGCCGCGCCAGGTAGTGGCTTGCGTCCAATCGACCCAGGATTGAGGGATCCTCATCCGTCGCTTGATCCAGGCGGTGGGCTTAGCCAAAATGGGGGGCAAGTAGAGTGGTTAAGACAGCCGGCGCCACCGTGCGGAGACCAGTCTCGCGGGTGACGAAGCACAGCCGGACCGTTGCACCATTGACTAGTTCGCTTGCGCTATTATACAGCTCATAGTAGAAAACGATGTCCTCAGCGGGCGGCTTTCTAAGTTCCGTCCGGATCGAGAGCACCTCGTCGTAGAGGGCGGGACGAACGTAACGGACCTGCATAGCCGTGACGGGCATGATGACCCCGTACTCGGATTCTAACGATTTGTAGCTAAGGCCCAAAGAGCGAAGGAGTTCGACGCGGCCGATTTCGTAGTAGAGTGCATAGTGGCCGTAGTACAGATAGCCCATCTGGTCGGTCTCCCCGTAGCGAACCCGCTTCTCGGATGTGTGATAGATGACGTTCATGAGGCTCAAACTTAGACTTCGGCTCTTCGCAGGGGGCACGTCATGCAGTGCCCACCGCCGCGCGCTCTGCTGAGCTCGGCACTCGGCAGAGCGATGATCGTCTTCTCGAGGGTCGAAAGATCGAGGCTCCCGTCGGCAACTCTCGAGAGTAGCTCCCGCGCGTGGATGACCGTATAGCCTAGAGTCTCAAATTCGCGGGCGGTGATGATGTTACGATCGTACGACAGGGCGACACCGGGGCGCAGGGCCACGAGATTGCAGGCGTCAGTCCATTGCTCGCGCTCCTGGTATGGGCTCTGACCGCCGCCACACGACACGAACACGGCCGCAGGGTCAATCTCGCTCACGACGAACTCCGCGACGCTCACGTACTGGCGCACGGCGCCCGAGTCTGCGTAGACCTCTACGCGGGAACTGATGCCATCGATAATGATCGGGCCGTATGCCGCGTATCGGTGGTTGTCGAACTGCGTGAAGATAGTGTCCAGGTGCATGTAGGCCCGGTCGTCGGGGATCGTCACTTGCACGACGTTCTTCACGGCGCCGAGCTCCATGAGCGCTTCTCGGAGTAGGCAGGCCGAGTGAGCGTTGGTCCGCTGGCTCACGCCGATGAGGAGGTAGTCCGGGTGGAGCATCATGACGTCCCCGCCCTCGATGCGCACGTGTTCGCCGCGACGGCTCGGACCGAAGCGCTCGACATCGTTGAGGTCGATTATCCGGTCGGCGGCGCGGTAGTCCGCGAAGCGTCGGTGGTGGCGGAATACGAAGCTGGCCAACACGTTCTCCCGCGCGCGGGCGTCGGTGGCGGCCGCCGCCAGGATGAGGTATTCCCCGGCCGCGATGGCGAGATCACGCGTGAACACGAAGTTGGGGATGGGGTCGAAGAACACCTGGTCTGGATCCGCGGCGTAACCGGTGACTAGGACCGCTGCCAGGTCTTCGACCCCGAGCTGTCCGAGGGTGTTTACACTCGCGCTCGAGAGGCCAGCCTCGGCACAAATTTCGGTGATGAGCTCCCCGCGCGCGTCAGCGTTTTGCCGCAAGGCTTCTACCAATAGATCCTGGTACTCGAGCACAGCGCCTGCCCCGCATATGCCTCGAACCACCGCCGTAAAAACGTCGTGCTCCTCGATCATCGCCGGTAAGTAGACGATGTCGTCGAAGAGCAACTCGCTCGACCTCCTCGGGGTCACGCGTGCTATGCCGGCGTCGGGCCGGTGCACGATCACCTCACGTAGAGCACCGATTTCGTTGTAAACGGAGGGCAGGGTCATGCCGCAAAGCTAGCGGGGCTTCCGTCGATGGAGCACGCCTACTCGTCGAGTCCGCCGGGCCGCCGTGACCCAATCGGGTCACCCTCGTGTTGTCCTAGACAATCTACCTTCCCGCCATGAGTACGAGCCCGCAACTACCCAGCAGCTACCAGAAGTCCAAATCCTTCTGGAAACGGCCCGAGGGCATCACGGGGACGATCTTCGCCGTGGGGATCCTGGCGGCCATCGCATATATAGCGTTCCTCATTCCCTGGCTTACGATCCTCGCGAACACCGTTTACATGGCGGCCACGGCTGCCGTCATCTTCGGCTTACTCTTCATGATCTTTGATCCGAAGATGCGGCAGCTGATGTGGTACGGCTACCAGAGCGTCATGCGGAGCATCACGAGCATGTTCGTCAAGATCGACCCCATCGGCATCCTGAAAAGCTACGTCGACGACCTGGAGAGCAACCTCAAGAAGATGAACCTGCAGATCAACCAGCTGCGGGGCCAGATGCACAAGCTCGACGAGCTCATCAAAACCAACGCCAACGAGATTGACGCGAATATGCGCATCGCGTCTCAGGCGCGCGACAAGCAAAAACCGGAGGTGTTTACACTCAAGACCCGCCGCGCCGGGCGCCTCAAAGACAGCAACGTCAAGCTCACGGAACTCTATAAGAAGATGGAGATCCTGTACCGCGTTCTCGACCGGATGTATCGCAACGGCGAGATCCTCATCGAAGACGTCCGCGACCAGGTGCAGGTCAAGGAGCAGGAGCGTAAGGCTATCCGCGCGAGCCACGGCGCGATGCAGTCCGCTGCGCGCGTGATGGGTGAGGACAAGGACGCTCGCTTCATGTACGATCAAGCCATCGAGGCCATCGCCGACGACCTGAGCGCGAAGGTGGGCGAGATGGAGCGCTTCATGGAGATGTCGAGTACGTTCATGGATTCCGTAGACCTACAGAATGGCGTATTCGAGGACAAGGGTATGGACATGCTCGAGCGCTGGGAAGCGGAAAGCTCCTCTAACTTGCTCGCGCCGGAAGAAAAGGTATCGCTGCTTCGGGAGGCTAATGATGACGCCAATATCCTCGACATAAACGCTCCGCGGGCCGAGCGCCTGCCGCGCAAGTCGGGCGAAGCCGGTAACCAGTACGACAGTCTTTTCAAGTAAGACAGCTTTTCAAGTAAGACAGCTTGGTCTACTGGCCTGGCGCGATCGCCTGCGCCACGGCTCGCCCGGCCAGGTGACCCCCGGTCCAGGCAGCCTGGAAGTTGAACCCACCCGTAACCCCGTCCACGTTCAGCAGCTCTCCTACCACGTAAAGGCCGGGAGTGGCCTTGACGGCAAAACGCTTGAAGTCGAGTGCCTCCAACGCGAGCCCGCCGGCCGTCACGAATTCCTCTTTAAACCGGGTCTGGCCATCAATCGGGTAGCGGTCGGCGGCGAGCGCCGTAGCCAGCCGTAAAAGTTGCGCCTTGTTGAGATCTGCCCAGCGCGACTCCGCCGACACCCCGGCGCGCATGACGAGGTAGTCCCATAGTCGCCGCGGGAGCCCGAGCGCGAGATCGGAGCGGAGCGTAGCCTTGCCGCTCTGGACTCGCCCCGACCGGAGGTAGTCGAGCTGATCGCCGAGGATAGCGCCCGTCCACGAGATTAAGACGGGGTGGCGGTATCTCACCTCGTACAATTCCAAGGCGGCCTTGGCGCTCATCTTGAGAATCGCCGGACCGCTGAGGCCCCAGTGCGTGACCAGGAGCGAGCCCTGGGTCTCGTATTCTAGTCCCGGCAGCGTGACCTTGGCGTCGGGCATTGATAAGCCCATCAGGGCGTGCAGGTCGGCGTCCTTTATGTTAAAGGAAAAGAGGCTCGGCACCGGGTCGACGACCGGCAGGCCCAGGCGCCGCAGCCAGGCGTAAGGCTTGGGGGCCGACCCAGTGGCGAGGACGAGCTGTTTTGCCGTAAGGCTTTGACCAGTGAGCAGCCTTACGGCAAAACCCTGGGGCGTTCGATCGATGGACTCCACTTTGCTCGATAACCGGATCTCGACACCGAGGCGACAAGCAGCGCTCGTGAGGGCGGTGACAATCGACTCGGACGAATCCGAAACCGGGAACACCCGACCGTCGGCCTCGACCTTGAGCGGTACGCCGGCGCGCTCGAACCAGTCGATGGTGTCACCAGGGGCGAAGCGGTGGAAGGCCCCCCGGAGCTCCCTGGCGCCGCGGGGGTAGTGTGTCGTGAGCAGCCGTGGGTCGAACTCGGCGTGCGTGACGTTGCAGCGCCCGCCACCGCTGATCCGCACTTTCTGCAGTACGTCCCGACCTTGCTCCAAGATCAGGGTCCGCACAGGAGCACTGGCGTCCTCGGCGGCAGAAATGGCGGCGAAGAACCCGGCGGCCCCGCCCCCGACGACGATTAGGTCGTACATGCGGCAAAGATCGGATAAGGCTGCCGACAACACGGCAAACAAAATTTATGACGGCTAGCGCGCAGCCTTTCGCTACCTTCGCCGTAGATAATGGTGCAAGTTCGCCTCATCTTATGGAAAAGCTCGACAAGACCGACCTGCGCATACTCAAAATTTTGCAGGAAAACTCCAAAATTACTAATCTCGACCTCAGTAAGCGCATCGGGCTGAGCGCCGCGCCAACCCTCGAGCGCGTCAAGAAGCTGGAGCAGAATGACATCATCGAGAGCTACCATGCAGTGGTAAAGCCGAGCGCGATGGGCCTCGACGTCCAGACCTTCGTCCTCGTGAGCCTGGCGTGGAAGCGGGAGAATGCCCTGGCGGATTTCCTAAAAAAAATCGAGCACATCGACGAGATCGTCGAGTGCTATATCATCACCGGTGAGGCGGACTTCCTCCTTAAAACGGTGTGTGCCGACATCCCGACCTACGAACAGCTGCTGTTCAAGACGCTGTCGCAGATCGAGGAGATCGAGCGCCTTAAGACGCTCATGACCCTGAGCACCGTCAAGCGCTCCCGTATCCTCCCTTACGACTACGGCGACGACGCCGTCGCGCGAGCCGACTAATGCCGCAGATGGAGCCCTCCTCGAACCTAGAGTTGCGCGTGAGTCGCAAACGTGCCACGGTGATCGGGGCGACCGGGCTGGTGGGTAGAGAACTTGTCGCTGCGCTGGACGATCACCCGGCGTACGCGCGGGTGGTCGTGCTGGCGCGCGGGTCCCGACCACCCGCGTTAAGCGACAAAGTGGTCTGGCGCGAGATGCCCCAGCTCGATCGCTTCGCGCCCGCCTGGCCAGCTCTCGAGACACAGAATGCTATGCAGGCAGCTATCACTCCAGTTTTGCCGCAAGGCGACGACTTCTTCTCCTGCCTCGGCACGACACGCAAGGCCGCGGGCTCCGTGCAACAATTTCGTTACGTTGACCTGGGTATCAACCTGGCTTTCGCCAAAACGGCCGCCGAGCTAGGCTACAGTCAGTACAGCCTCGTGAGTTCCCTCGGGGCCGATCCAAAGTCCTGGTTCTCGTACGCGCGCACGAAGGGCGAACTCGAGTTGGCGGTTGGGGTCCTGCCTTTTTGGGCCGTGCACTTGTTCCGTCCCGGGCTTCTGCACGGCGAGCGCGAGGATACGCGGTTGGGCGAGGCTTTCGCTTCGGCAACACTGCGTGCTATGGCCAGGCTCGGTATTGCTGCCCGTGGTAAATTTCAGGAGATCTCAGCAAGGACCGTTGCGCTTGCGATGGTCGATAGCGCACAGCAAACCTCGCCTCGTGTACACTATTATTATCGGGAAGAGATGTTGATGGCGGTGGGCGCGCCTTAGCAAGACTCGGTATATAAACATCCTCAAAATTCAATCAATGTCTACTAAGACTAGCAAAATAGAAATTACCGTTGCCCTCGACGAGGCGCGGATGCCGATCGATATGCAGTTAAGCGGCACGGACATAGGCGAGCCGCAAGTGGTCAAGGCGATGCTGCTAAGTGTGTTCGACATGGACCGCAAGGAGACGCTGAAGATTGATTTGTGGACGAAGGATCTCCAGGTCCAGGAGATGGATCGCTTTATGTTTCAGACGCTTAGGGGCTTGACCGCCACCTACGGCAAAGCGACTAACAATCGCGAGATGGCCAATCACATGGCCCAGTTCGTTGAATTCTTCGGCGAAACAACTGGTATCATCCCTAAGTCTAAGTAAGGAGCGTAGCCGAAAGCAGTTAGGGTATACCCGCGATGCAGTAAGGCCTGCCTCCGGCAGCGTGCGCACCTATCTTTGTGGGGCACCTACGAGACCATGTCCACTACCGTAATAACAACGCGCTGCCCGTCCAACAGCACGATAGCCCGTACTCCGAAATGGAGTGGTAAGGTGCGCCTGAGCGTAACGAAATGGACTTTCGCAGCTCCGCAATAAGCGGGCGCGACCGTCCCGAAGACTGTAGAGAAGTGTGATATTTTCGATTGGGCCGCTCCGAGAGGAGCGGCCCAATTTTTTTACGTGGTTGCGCCTGCCGTTCGACCAGCGTAAATCCCAGGTCGAGACCATATCCGATTCGGATAGTGAAACTCCCGGAGGGGCACCTCGCTTAAGGCGGCCTTAAACAGCCGATCATCCACTGAAACGCCGCCCGCCTAGCGCGCGCGTCCCCTAATGCATCTCAGTAACTTCCTTCGCCGCCGCCGCCGCCGCGCTAGCTTTTGTAAGTTGGCTGCATTTCCTGTGGTCGTCCGAATTCCGGACATTTTAGGTTTTGCCGAAAGGCGCAATGGACTACCTTTGCCCACGGTGGGCGTCGCACGATCAGCTCCTCGAAAATCCCCCAGGGCGGAAACGCAGCAAGGGTATTGAGTTGAGCGATGCGTTGTGATTGCCCACCACCTTTTTCCTACAGCGGCCACTCACCTAGGCCCGCCCTCACCAACTCTAACTGCCCACTCGTTCCGTCTAGGACGGTCGACGGTGTGTTACCCCCACTGCCTGCATCGATGATCACGTCTACCTCGTTTGCGTAGCGGTCGACGATGTCGTCGAGGTTGGTCGGGTACTCGGCCACGTCGTCGTCCCACTTGAGACTCGTCGTGAGGATCGGCTCCCCGAGTCCGTCCACGAGCATCCGGATCACCTCATTGTCGGGGACGCGGATCCCGATGGTCGACTTTTTGTTCTTGAAGATCTTTGGCAACTGCTTGGTCCCCTGCAGGATGACCGTGTAAGGTCCCGGGAATAGCCGTTTGAGATCACGGAAGAGGCTATTGTCGAGCTGCGCTGCGTAGTCACTGAGCTGACTGAGGTCGCGGCAGATGATAGAGAGGTTGGCCTTGGCAGGGTCCAGGCCCCGCAGGCGGCAGATTTTTTGCACGGCGTCTTGACTCCCGATCGCGCAGCCGAGGGCGTAGACGGTATCCGTTGGGTAGATGGCGATCCCGCCGGAGCGGATGACCTCGACGGCCTGGTCGATCTTTCGCTGCGGCGGATTGTCGGGGTGGATGAGGAGGCGCATAGGGTAGGAGCTTACCGGTTACAAAAGCAAAGGCCGGGCGCGGGTTCGTCCCAGCGCTGGCCCTTCGCCTTGCCGAGAAACTAGATGTGCACCGGCAGCTAGTTAGCGCCGAAGAGGTCCTCGTCGTCGAGCATGTTGGCAAGCATATCGCGGAAATTCATCTGCTTGTCGATGAAGTCACGATTGAGCACCTCGGTCTCGGTGAGGCCGTGGAGGACGAGCTCCATGAGTAGATTGAGGGTCGCGCCTTCGACGTTGACGGTCTTGGCGATGCGCTCGAGGCCCGCGACCTCCGCGAGCTGCGCGCCGAATGCTCCCTCATCGGCGTCGTTGAGCAAGGAGACCGTATTGCCGCCACCAAACCACGCCCGCACCACGCCGTAGGGGTCGCGTTCGCCCTTGGCCTTGCGGGGGTCGGGGAAGATAGCGAGGAAGGTCTGCTTCACGGCCTCGCCGATGAGCTTGAGGGCGACTTGGTACGGCCCCTCCTGCTCGCCCTCGTAGACGAGCTCTACCTTGCCGGTAATCGCGGGAATAATTCCCCAAAAATCCTGTATCCGGGCCTCGACCTTGGTCTCGCCATTGCGTATCGCGCGGCGCTCCGCGGCGCTAATCAAGTTTTCGTAGGCGGAAATGCTGAGTCGCGCCGAGACCCCGGACTTGTTGTCGACGTACTCCGAGTTGCGCGCATTCATCACGACGGTCTCGAGCATCGTGAGCAGGAGCTCCGGCACGGTGACCGTGGCGCGCTGGTCGTCGGTGAGGTTGGCCTCCTGCAAGGTGATCTGGCGGGCCAGCGCAATGTCGGTAGGGTAGTGGGTCAGGATTTGGCTTTGGATCCGGTCCTTGAGCGGCGTGATGATCGAGCCGCGGTTGGTGTAGTCCTCCGGGTTAGCCGTGAATAGGAATTGAATATCTAGCGGCAGACGAAGCTTGAATCCGCGGATTTGGATGTCCCCTTCCTGGAGGATATTGAAGAGCGACACTTGGATGCGGGCCTGGAGGTCGGGTAGCTCATTGATCACGAAGAGACAGCGGTGCGCACGAGGTACAAGTCCGAAGTGGATCGTACGCTCGTCGGAGTAGGGGAGCTTCAGCGTGGCCGCCTTGATCGGGTCGACGTCCCCGATGAGGTCGGCAACGCTCACGTCGGGCGTGGCCAATTTCTCCACGTAGCGCTCGCTGCGGTGCATCCACGCGACGGGCGTCTCGTCGCCGTGCTCGGCGACGAGGTCGACGCCGAAGCGGCTGAGGGGCTGCAGGGGGTCATCATTAAGTTCAGAGCCCTCCACCACGGGAATGTACTCGTCGAGGAGTCCGACCAATTGTCGTGCGATCCGCGTCTTGGCCTGCCCGCGGAGACCTAACAGGAGGATGCTGTGCCGCGACAAAATAGCGCGCTCCACATCGGGTAATACGGTGTCGTCGAAGCCGAGGACTCCCGGGAAGATGTCGGACTTGTCTTGGATCTTCTGGATGAGGTTGCGGCGGAGCTCCTCCTTGATGGAGGTGGAGCGGTAGCCGGAGGCGCGGAGTTCGCCGAGGGTCGAGATGGAAGGCTGAGGCATAAGTGGATAGCTGCGCGGCCTGGCGGCCGTAAGTCCGTAGCTAACCAGTAGCGGCGGAGACTGGTTGTCCCAGCCCCAAGCGTGAACAATTTATGCGAGGCGCAATAACGACCGGTGCTACATTCAGCCCAATATACGCACCCCATCCAAGGCCTTAGTTCCACAAACTACTGACGTAATGAAGGACTCTTTCGACCTGAGCCTCTCGACGCTCGACATTACTGTCATGTTGGTCTACGCGCTAGGCATCATCGGCTACGGGCTCTACTCGGCGAAGGCCAAAAGCTCCGAGGAGTACTTTCTAGCGGGACGAGACATGACCTGGCCGATCGTCGGAATCTCGCTGTTCGCCGCCAATATCTCGAGCTCTACCCTCGTCGGGCTCGCCGGAGATGCGTTCATGACGCGGACGCACGTCTTCAACTACGAATGGCTCGCGAGCGTGGTCCTAGTCTTCTTCGCCATCTTCTTCCTGCCGTTCTACCTGCGCTCGAGGGTGTACACGATGCCGGAGTTCCTGGAGCGCCGCTACAATACCGCATCCCGTTACTATTTCTCCTTCATCACCATCATCGGCAACGTCCTCATCGATACCGCGGCCGGACTCTTCGTCGGTACGGTGGTGTTGAAGCTGCTGTTCCCCGACCTGAGCACCTTCGCGATCGTAGCCATCTTGGCCCTCTGTTCGGCGGCGTACACGATCCCCGGCGGACTCAACTCCGTCATCCAAACGGAAGTCGTCCAGGCCATCCTACTCGTCATCGGCAGTTGCCTGATCACGTACTACGCCTTCTCGGATGTGGGCGGCTGGGACGGGATCATCACGGGCCTCAATCAGTTGGGCTCTGAAGGGCTGCTGCCGAAACCCGACGGCGAGTACCAACCGACCACCGCAGCCGAGGTCCTGAGCCTCGTGCGCCCGACGGGCGATACATGGGGAGAGTTCTTCCTCGGTACCGGCGGCGATGGATTCATGCCGTGGACGGGTTTGCTGTTTGGCGCACCCATCCTCGGCTTCTACTTCTGGGCTAACAATCAATTTATGGTCCAGCGCGTCCTGGGCGCCAAAGACATCAACCACGGTCGCTGGGGGGCGCTCTTCGCGGGATTGCTCAAGCTTCCGGTACTGCTGATCATGGTTCTGCCGGGAACGGCCGCCATCATGATGTTCAACGGCGCCGACATCAGCGGGGCCAACTACCAGCTCCCCGCCAACGCCGACGGCGTGGTGGAGATCTGCGCCAACCTCGCCGACTGCCCCAATGCCACCTACCCGTTACTGCTCTTCACGCTCCTGCCCAAAGGCATCCTCGGGCTTGTGCTCGCCGGACTCCTCGCGGCCATGATGTCGTCCGTGTCGGCGACGTTCAACTCGGCCTCGACCCTCATCACTATGGACTTCGTCAAGAAGCTGTACCCAAACCTAAGCTCGCAACAATTAGTGCGCGTGGGGCAGCTCGCCACGCTGGTGCTGGTCGTGTTGGCCTGTCTGTGGGCGCCGCAGATCGAGCGCTTCGGATCATTATTCGCCTACCTCCAGATCGTGTTGAGCTTCATCGCGCCTCCTGTGGCGGCGGCGTTCGTGGCGGGGCTCTTCAGTCGCAAGGTCAACGGGACAGGCGGGTTCACCAGCCTCCTCGCTGGCTTCGTGATCACGGTGATCTTCCTCGGGATGGAGGCTACCGGGATGGAGAACTGGTTTACGGAAATGCACTTCCTCCACCGCACGTTCTACTTATTTGTCTTCTGTATGCTCGTCAACTTTATCGTGAGCAGCGTAACCGAGGGACAGGGTACGATGATCACGGCGAGTGCCAGCGAGGGGGAGGACCTCGATCCGACCACGCAAGCTCACGAGTCCGGATCACTGGTCGGCGCGACTTCCGGCGTGGCGACCGGCAATCGTTTCCTATCTTTCGAGGACAAGATCCGCGACTACACCTGGAACAGCTCGCTGATCGCGGAGGAGACCGAGGAGTTGCGCGGGTTGCCGTGGTACAAGAACTACCGCTACCAGGCCGTCATTCTCTTGGTGGTCACCGCCATCGTCGTGGCGTTCTTCTGGTAGGCCAAGCTTCGCGCGAGCAGTGAAGTGATGCGCCTTTCGGCAAAACCGAGTCCCCATGGCCGAACGTCCCAAAGTTTGTATCGTCGGCGCTGGCGCGGCGGGTCTGTGGTGCGGGATTCGCCTGGCGGAACGCGGGTGGTGCGGTGACGAGCTCACAATCGTCGAACCGGATGCGAAGAGCGCCGACGATCACACCTGGAGCTACTGGCTCCGCGAACCCCTGCTGCCGGCGTACGTCCGCAAGCAAACCTACGACTCGGTCGAGCTGGCCGCAGACGGAAGTCGAGCTACTTTCGACTGCGCCCCCTTCTGGTACGAGTCCGTGCGAAGTAGCGAGTTTTACGCTTACGCAAAACAGGTTTTGGCGAAAGCCGGTGCCAAGTGGGTAGCCGGTACCGCCACAGATGTTGAGACCTACGCGGGGGAAAAGGCCCACGTCCGGATTACGACCTCCGAGGGAGGAGTGACCAGTGTGGACGTCGACTACGTGCTCGATAGCCGCTCGCCGCGTATCGACGTTCACGACCAGCGCTACCTGACGACTCTACAGCACTTCGGCGGCCGCTTCGTGCGCTTCGCCTCCCCGGTGCTCGATCGCAGTAAGGCGGTGTTTATGGATTTCGCAGAGGTCGGGGGAGAAGTTGCCTTTTTTTACGTGCTCCCCCAGACCGAAAGCGTGGGACTCATCGAGATCGCGGTATTCAGTAAAGCTGTATGGGACCACCGGCGGTACGACCGTGCACTAGATGCGTACATGGACGAGCGTTTCAGGACGGCGGGGCTAGCCGTTCGATACGAGACCCTCGAGGCGGAGTACGGGGTGATCCCGATGACGGACCAGCCGCTGTGGCGCGAGTCCACCGACCGCGTCTGGAAAGTAGGCACGGCTGGGGGATGGGTGCAGCCGTCCTCCGGGTACGCGTTTACGCGTTGTGCGCGCTTCGCTGCGGAAGTGGCGGACGGGTTGCTGGCCGCACGTCCACGGCCTTGGCGGCCGTCCGCCCTTCAGCAGGTGTTCAATAGCACAATGCTGGGTTACATCATCGACGAGCCCACGCGGGCCGGCCGGACCTTCTTCGACCTCTTCGAGCGCAACGGCGCCGCCCGCACCTTCGCCTTCCTCGACGAGGCGAGCACGGCCGCGGAGACCCTGCGGTTGATGTGGCGCAGTCCGAGGCGCGCCTTCGTGCCGCGCGCCGTAGGCGAGACCGCGAGACGCCTGGCGGGGTCAAAGTAGTGAGCCGGGCTATGGGTTGCTGGCTGCCCCCCGGCCCACCGCACTACCTTGCCGCCCTTAAGTCCTGCGTTCCATGCGTCTAGCTTTACTCGCGGCGGTACTCTTTATGGCGTCGGCAGCTTACGCCCAGAAGGGCGTCATCCGCGGCAACGTGTACGACCGGTCGTCGGGGGAGCCGATCGCCTACGGTACCGTCGTGATCGCGGGTACGACCGACGGCGCGGTGACCGACTTCGATGGATTTTTCTCGATTACGAATCTGGCCGCCGGGAGTTACACCCTCGCGACCAGTTACGTCGGCTACGACACGGCCCTCGTCGACGTGGTCCTCGAAGCGGGTGGCATACAGTACGTCAAACTCACGATCGGCGAGGGGATCAACCTTGGGACTGTCGAAGTGACCGCCGACCGCACGCAGGCCCGCACGGAAGTGCAGGTCTCGCAGGTGTCACTGACGGCGCGCGACATCAAGACGCTCCCGAGCGTGGGCGGCGACGCCGACCTCGCGCAGTACCTGCCGGTGCTGCCGGGGATCGTGACCACGGGCGACCAGGGCGGGCAGATCTTCATTCGGGGTGGGGCGCCGATTCAAAATTTGGTCATGCTCGATGGGGTTACCATCTTTAACCCCTTCCACACGATTGGCTTCTTTTCGGTGTTCGAGACCGAGGCCATTCGCAACGTGGAGGTGAATACCGGAGGCTTCGGCGCGCAAAACGGCGGGCGGCTGTCTGCGGTGGTCGACATCAATACCCGGGTTGGGAACCGCAAGAAGTTCAGCGGCCTCATTGGCGTGAGTCCATTCCAGAGTCGTGTGATGCTCGAGGGCCCGCTGAAAAAGCTGACCGAGGCAAAGGGTGGCTCGATCAGTTATCTAATGAGCGGCAAGCAGGGCTACCTCGATCGGACGGGCAAGAGCTTGTATTCTTACGCCAGCGACAGCACGGGTCTCCCCTACAGTTTCAAGGATCTGTACGGGAAAATATCGAGCCTGAGCGCGAACGGATCTAGCGTCGACCTCTTCGGATTCAACTACACCGACAATGCACGCTTCCCGGCGGTGGACTACGGGTGGACCACCGTCGGCGGCGGGATGAACTTCAAGCTCGTGCCACCCGCGTCCAACCTCATCATCGACGGATCGGTAAGCTATTCCAGCTACGACTCCAGGCTCGGGATCGCGGACCAGGACGACCGAAGTTCGTCCTTGCGCAACTACCTGGCGAAGTTCAACTTCGGTAGCTTCAGCGGACGCAACACCTTCCGCTACGGGTTCGCCTTTAACGGTATTCGCACGAACCTCGACTTCGTCAATGGCTTCGATCAGCGGACCAACCTCCAGAACAGCAATACCGAGATCGCGGCTTACGTATCTTTCAAGCGCGCTTGGGACAGGTTCGTGTTGGAGCCCAGTTTCCGACTGCAGTACTACGCCAGCCAAAGCGAGATTAGCCCGGAGCCACGCCTCGGTTTGAAGTGGAACGTCGGGGATCGCGTGCGGCTTAAGGCAGCTGGCGGGCTTTACAGCCAAAACCTATTGAGCAGCGTGAGCGAGTCCGATGTGGTCAATCTATTCGTCGGCTTCATCGCGGGACCTGAACAACAGCTCACCGGCCGCGACGGGCGGCCGCTGACTACGCGTCTGCAGACCGCTTGGCACGCGATCGGTGGAGTGGAGGTAGACCTGGCGCCGGGGGTGACGCTCAACGTGGAGCCCTACCTCAAAGAGTTTACCCAGCTCCTTAGCCTCAACCGCAACAAGCGCGAGCGTGGCGAATCCGACTACCAAGCCGAGGTCGGACAGGCGTACGGCTTGGACCTGAGTCTCGCCTACGACCGCGATCGGCTGTACGTTTGGACCACCTATTCATTAAGCAAAGTGACCCGCGAAGATGCGACCCAGACTTATCCCACGGTGTTCGACCGTCGCCACAACGCCAATTTTTTAGTGGCCTACCGATTGGACGAACGGGAGACTTGGGAGGTGAGCTTCCGCTATAACTTCGGTACTGGTTTTCCGTTTAGTGCCACGCGGGGCTTTTTCGGGCGGCAGACCTTTCGCGACGGCATCAACACCGACTTATTCAGATCCAATCCTGAGTTAGGCATCTTCTTCAGTGATGTCCGCAATGGTAATCGGCTGCCGAACTACCATCGGGCAGACTTTGCTATCAAGAAGGCTATTCGGTTTGAAAAGGGTCGCAATTTGGATATCAATGCCAGCGTGACCAACGCCGCCAACCGCAATAATATCTTTTTCGTCGATCGCGTGAGCAATGAGCGAGTAGATCAGCTGCCGATCTTACCTAGCGTAGGGGCTACATTCAAGTGGTGAAGCCTCACAGTTGTTGGCCCGTAGGATCTGCTCGCAGGAGTCGCGCTGGGGTAGGGTCTAGTGGGCGATTAGCATCCCCAAGCTATCCTGCGGCTCCAGGGTGACCTTCTCCCAATCTTCGCAGGCGACCAGTGAGGCCGTCACCTCTTGCGGGCTCATCGGTTCGTAGCTGTTATACCAGGCCGTGAGGATGTAGTTAGCGACGTTGGTGATTTCCGTATTGCTGAGCTCTGGGTGACCGGCCATCGGAGCGCCGTAGCGGATGCCGTTGACGATGATCGAGTCCCGGTAGCCGTAACGGATGATGCACGCAATGTCCCCGCGTCGGCGCTGGAGCCAGTCCGCCCCGGCCAGGGGTGGAATATTGCCGAGGAGGCCTTCGCCGCTGCTCATGTGACAGTTCGCACACTTGTATTCGTAGATGCGCTCTCCCTGAATGTAGGTCCGCTGGTCACAGCCGTAGAGCAGTACACCACCGAGGGCGAGGAGGAGTGCTACCATGGGGGACTTACCCACGGTTGGCCGAGTCATTGAGGAAGCCTTCAATATCTTCAATGAGGTCATTGACCTCGGCCGCGTCGGTGCCGTTGGCGAACGCACGGACTTGGCCCTGGCCGTCTACGAAGAGGATGCGCCCGGAGTGGTCGAATCCGCCGGAGGCCGGGTCCGTGCTCTCCATGGCCACACTGAAGTAGTCGTCGGCGATGCCGTAAAGTGCAGCCTTATCACCGGTGAGAAACCACCAACGGTCGGCTGTCTCGACGCCGAGATTGCGGCTGTAATTGCGCAAGTGACCGACGGAGTCGCGCTTGGGGTCTATCGTGAAGCTGATTAGCTTTAGCTCAGGGTGGGTACCGCGGAAGTGTTCCTCTAGCCGGAGCATATTCTGCGTGACGCGCGGGCAAATGGTTGGACAACTTGTAAAGAAGAAATCGACCACGTAGGGCGTCCCGGCTAGCATGTCCTCGGTGACGAGGGCGCTGTCCTGACGGTAGAAGCTCCAGTCGCCGATCGTGTGGTAGACGGTGTCCCCGTTGACGACCTCCCGCTCACCGATGACCGGTAAGACATGGCCCGCGTGCTTAGAAGTGCCGTCGTTGCTGCTTCCGCAGGCGACGGCGAATACGTAGCACAAGCCCAGGATGAGAAGTGCGGTCCATGACGATCTCATTTCAGTAAGCTTTGTCCGTAATCGATCGACGCGCGCAGGCTGTCGCCGATCGTGCGGATTTCCTTCTCGCGTATCCGCAAGTGCTCTGCAGTGGTGGCCGCGCCCAGCCGGGTGTAGATCGCCTCGAGCGGCTCGTAGTTGTGCATCCAGGCGTCCATAGCATCGCCGGCGCGCGCGAGTCGGGTTTTGGCGAAAGCCGCCTGATCAACATCGACGGAGCCTTCCGTTAACGCTCTCTCGGTGCGGGCGACCTCCGCGGCCATGGGCATCACGTCGTCGTGGAGATTCATCATAGCCTGGTACGACTCCACGAGCGCCGCACTGGGTTCGTCGCCTGCATCGGCCTCGGGAGGGCTCCCGGCGCCGTCACCGCAGGCGCTGGCGAAAATCGCGAGCGCGGCGACGAATGGCAACCATGCTGTGGGTGTCCTGTTGGTGTGGAAAGGAGTACTACCCATGGCAAATTGTGCAATCGTCTGGTTCAGGATCAACCTCCGTCTCGACGACAACGAGAGTTTGGTGGCGGCTGTGAAAGCAGCCCCAGTGGTGCCCGTGTACGTGTTCGACGACCGCCAGTTCAAAGGCACTACTCATGCTTTTGGTTTCAGTAAAGTCGGCGTCCACCGTGCGCAGTTCATCATCGAGGCCATTCGTGACCTGCGGGAGAGATTGCGCGCCAAGGGCAGCGACCTGGTGGTGCGCCGAGGTTTGCCGGAGGAGGTTTTGCTCGAGCTGGCTAGGGAGACGCAGAGCGGTTGGATCTACTGCAACCGCGAGCGCACCCCGGAGGAGGTGCGCGTCCAGGATAAGCTCGAAGCCGGGCTATGGTCCATAGGCCAGGAGCTGCGGTACAATCGCGGTAAGCTTTTGTACCACACGGCCGACCTGCCGTTCCCGGTGTCACACACCCCCGATACCTTTACGCAGTTCCGCAAGGAGGTCGAACGCATCGTCCCCATCCGCGAGCCGATCGACGCCCCGGAGAGCCTCGGGGTTTTGCCGAAAGGCCTTGACCCCGGGGAGATACCGACGCTGGCCGATCTCGGCTACCCCGAGCGACCGGTTGAGTCGCGCGCCGCCATCTTCCACCTCGGCGGCGAGACAGCCGCCCTGGCGCGCCTGAAGCACTACCTCTGGGACACGGATGCCGCGAAGCAGTACAAGGTTACGCGCAACGGATTATTGGGCTCGGACTACTCTACAAAGTTCAGCGCCTGGTTAGCGCAGGGCTGTCTCTCGCCGAAGCGCATCATGCGCGAGGTGCAACGTTACGAAGCCGAACGTGGCGCCAACGAATCGACCTACTGGATCTACTTCGAGCTGTTGTGGCGGGACTACTTCCGCCTCATGGCCAAGAAGTACAACGCACAGATTTTTAAACACGCCGGACCGAAGGCACTGATGGTTGGGAAGGCCAAGATCGTCGCGGACGCGCCTAATAGCCACTATCCAACGTTCGAGCGTTGGGCGGAGGGCACCACGGGCGTCCCCTTCGTAGACGCCAATATGCGCGAACTCAATGCGACTGGGTTCATGAGTAATCGCGGGCGGCAAAATGTGGCCAGTTTCCTCGTCAATGACCTGAAGCTCAACTGGCTGATGGGCGCGGAGTACATGGAGAGTCTCCTGATCGACTACGACGTCGCGAGTAATTACGGCAACTGGAACTACGTCGCCAAAGTCGGCGCCGACCCCCGGGAGGACCGGTACTTCAATATTCTGTCGCAGGCAGGCCGCTACGATCCCGACGGCGAATTCGTGCGGCATTGGCTACCGGAATTGGCCAACGTACCGAAAGACCGCATCCACCGGCCGGACTTGCTCACCAGCGAGGAGCAACGCGAGTACGGCGTGCGGCTCGGGGTCGACTACCCGAACGCCATGGTCGATATGACGGAGTGGGAGCCCGGCCGCGGCGGTCGAACCAGTAGTACCCCTAGCCGCCCAGCCGCGCGCAACAAGCGTCGTGGGAGCCGCGGGGGCCGTTCGCGCGAGATACCGACCTATTGAATGACTAATGTCCTTATACCGAACGTGCGCTTTACGGACCTCGGCCACCTAGCCTACCCCGAGGCTTGGGAACTTCAGACGCAGACGCACCGGCACCTGATCGCGACCAAGCGAGCCTACGGCTGGGACAAGGCCCCGGTGGCGCCCATGCACGAGCTGTACTTCGTCGAGCACGATCACGTCTACACGCTCGGCAAGAGTGGTTCTGTAGACCATCTGCTGCTCGACGAGGCCGCGCTCCTCGCGCGAGGGGTCGGTTTCCACAGGATCAATCGCGGCGGCGACATCACCTACCATGGCCCTGGGCAAATCGTGGCTTACCCGATTTTTGACCTCGACTGGTTCTTCCACGACGTTCGGAAATACGTGTGGTCGCTTGAGGAAGCCGTGATCAGGGTACTAGCGGTGTACGGCATCGCCGCCGAGCGTCACGCGGGTTATACGGGGGTCTGGCTTCCGCCAAAACAGATGCTGCCCTGGAGGAAGATCTGTGCCATCGGCGTTCACATCAGCCGCTGGGTGACGCTCCACGGATTGGCCTTCAACGTCAACACCGATCTCTCCTACTTCCGTGGTATCGTGCCGTGCGGCATAGCGAGCGGCGCTCACGAAGTCACGAGTCTGGCGCTCGAGCTCAAGCGAGAGGTAGACATGGCGGAAGTCAAGCATGGCCTACGCCAAAATCTGGCCGCCGTCTTCGGCTACGACTACGCGTAACCGACCCCCGCCCCCGCTGCCGGGCTTAATCTTGCGCGATGAATGACTCCGCCGCCGCCGAACCCCGCGCCAAACAAGTCGCCAATTCGGAGACTATCATGACCGAGATGATCATGCCGAACGACACCAATCCTCTCGGCGATCTCATGGGCGGTAACCTGCTACGCTGGATGGACGTGGCCGCCGCGGTCTGCGCCGGCAAACACTGTGAGAGCCACGTCGTGACGGCCTCGGTCGATCACGTGTCCTTCACCCAGCCCATTGCCGTCGGTGACGTTATCACCATCAAGTCCCGCGTCACGCGCGCCTTTAACTCCAGTGTCGAAGTATTCGTGGAGGTGTTCAGCGCCGATGTCCGCGGTCACAACGCCCGGCTCTGCAACGACGCCTACCTCACATTCGTGGCACTCGATAAAGAGAGCCGCACCAAGGTCACGATCCCAAAGGTGTTGCCGCTCACCGGGGAGGAGCAGAAGCGCTTCGACGGTGCTTTGCGGCGGCGTGAGCTGCGGTTGATCCTGAGCGGACGCATGGAGCCGAGCGAGGCCACGCACCTCAAGTCGATCTTTAAACTCGAAGGGAAATAGACGGCCTGATGAGCGTTGGCTGCGGAGGTGGGTCGGTGGGGGTAAGCCTGCCGAGTAAGGTCTGCGGAGCTAAACGCGGTGCCGCCATGGGGAAGGTATGAGTACGGATTCGGTTCTCGGCTCCATTTGGCTCGTAAGGGTGCAGTTGGGCCTTGGGGCACCCATGATTAGCCGTTTGCGCTTTTACAGCAGAGCCGGGGCTCTGCGGCAGGTAAGCTGGCGCGTTGGGGTCTATCCCGAGCGCGATGTCGGTGTAGGTAATGACTGAGCGCTACTCTAGCCGCTCTGTTCGGCCCTCTCTTACTTTCGACCGCTACGTTCCACGCTGGTAGAGTTTCCCTGCTGGGTAGAAAGTACGATCACGTCTTGGATATTGACGTGGGCGGGGGCCGTGGCTATCGAGTACAAGGCTTCTGCGACATCGGCTGCATGCAGCGGTTGGAACCCCTCGTAAACGGCTGCTGCTCGAGCGGCGTCGCCTTCGAAACGGACCTTCGAAAATTCCGTACCCTCGACGGCGGCCGGCGAGACCTGGCTCACGCGAATGTTGTGGCGGAAGAGATCGAGCCTCGCGCCCCGAGTGATGGCGTCTACGGCGTGCTTGGTGGCGCAGTAGATAGTACCCCCGGCGTAGACCTCGTGGCCTGCCGTGCTGCAGACGTTGATAATGTGCCCGCTGCGCCGCTCCACCATCCCCGGCGCCACGAGCCGAATCATATATAGTAATCCCTTCACGTTAGTGTCCACCATGCCGTCGATCTCCTCCGGGGTCGCCTCGTAGACGGGTTTCAGCCCGAGTGCCTTACCGGCATTGTTGATCAGCAGATCTACGGTCGACCACTCGGAGCCGAGGTTGTCGATCATCTTGCGAGTGGCGCCGAAGTCGGCGACGTCGTAGCTGAGCAATCTGATCTCCGTGCCGTGGGCACCTTTGAGCTCGTCGGACAAACTGCGCAACTTGTCGACGCGGCGTCCCGTGAGGATGAGACGGTGGCCCTCTGTCGCGAAACGACGCGCGGTGGCCTCGCCGATGCCTGAGCTGGCGCCCGTGATGAGGACCGTGAGGGTAGGCCGCCGCGGCTTTTGTGCTTCCATCGGGGTTTGCGCCGAATACACGTCCGCGGCGGCGCTCACGTCGGAGGGAGTAGGTGCTTGAGCACGTGCAAGCTCAGCTCTAGGTCGATGCCGCACCTGCTTGGCCTCGGGCGCTTCGATCGGTCCGATCTCCCGCATGTCCAGTAGACCCTCGTTCCGGTCGTCGGCGGGGTGCATGCCGCGGACGAAGCCAAAGAATTTATCAGCCGTCGTTTCGGGGAGTCGCGTTGGCGCGCCATCGGCGTCGACGGGGGTGAAGGCCTGGCGGTTGGCCTCCGTATCGAGCTCGGGGTTGGCTCTCACGGCGCGTTGGAAATAGCTAAGCGCCCGGAGGGGCCGATCGCGCAATAGGTAGGTGACCGCCAACTCGTAGGCGGCAAAAGGATGGTCATCCTCGTGTTGGAGCGCCAACTTGAAGTGCCGTATCCCACGTCGGAGTTTGTCTTCGGCTAGCTCGAGCAATCCTATCCTGTAGTGAGCGTCCGCGGTGTTCTTGCGCGAACGCCGTGTGGCGATCCGGAGGTAGCGAGCCGCTTTCTGGGGTTGCTCGAATTCGTCCTGTAGGAGGGCACCAAGGCGGTAGGTTAATTCCGGATCGACGCGCTTGTTGAGCCGGTAGGCTTTACGAAAGTGGCGGCGCGCCGATCCGTAGTCCCTGAGCCGTATCGCGATCTGCCCGAGGCACAGATGTGCCTGCGCCGCGAGCGGGGAGTCGAAAAGGTCCCGCATCACCACGACCGCCTCCTCGAGGTGGCGGTCGTCCTCCTCGACCCCTTCGAGAAGGCCAACGGCAAGCGCGTAGCGCATCCGGTAGTCCGCCGGGTCGCCAGCCAGACTCGCGCGTGCGTACTCTAGCCCTTCTTCTACGTCGCCCTGCTCGCGGTGCGTGAGGTAGATCTGCATGTTGCGCGTGCGCGTCGTCTCCTGGGCCTCGATCGCTAGCGCCGCCAGTTCCTTTTGGTCGGTGGTGGAGGCGGTCCGATCCAACACGAGACTGTTGTCTCCGCTGTGAGTAGGGGGGGCGATTTCATAATCCTCGGCCGCGGAGTTCTCCACAGTGTCGCGTTGTGGTGCGTCTGCGGAAAACGCCTGTCCGGGTGAGGGGCCTTCGGCAGGCGCATGTCCTTGCTCTTCGGATCTGTAAAAGTCTTGAGGCAAAGCCTCATCCACACCCGCGGGCCGCTCGCCGCTCTCAGCTGGCTCTTTAAGTAATGCCGGAGTCGGAGTTGTAGTATCCGTGGATGGCGACCGCTCCTCGGCGGAAGCTTCCGCTACATTGGCGTGACTTGCTTCTGTTGATGAACTACTTACCTCCGTGATTCCCGGGGCGCCATCGGGCGCGTGGGAAGTTGAGACAGGCACAGCAATAACCGCTGAGGGAGTTGCTACATCCTCGTCAGCCTGCGTCTCCCGAGGGGTGTCATGAGACGGTTCAAGTAGATCGCCCCCATTAGAGAAGTCCGAATCGTGGGCGACGGCCCCGCCACTGAGTGATGCGGGGGACGATGAATCGTTGGCGGTATCCATTTGCGCAATGGCGGATACGGCCGATACCGACGAGACCTTAGCCAGGCTTGGTTCGCCTAGCATTCGCGAGAGCACCTGTGGCGCGGCGCCGCCGAGTGACAGTACATCGGTCGGTTTGCGGGCGCGGATCAGCCGCAGCACCTCCCCAATCTCCTGGCTGATCCGACGGACGCCGGTGAGCTGCGGTTTGCCCGCCTCGCCAGGGGAGCCCGCGAGTTCCTTGCGGAGGTTGAGGTAGGCGTTCTGCCAGAAATTCATGTACCGGATTACATCACTCACCCTCGACAGACTAGTAAGTAGGCGCACCTGTTCGCCGCTCGGGCCTTGGCGTTGCGCGCTGGCGAGCACCGGGTGAAACCCACGCCTCTCGTCGAGTTGGCGATAGGCATCTAGCATGCCGAGTTGGCAATCTATGGAGTGGAGGAAGGGATCGTTGACGAGGAGCAGCAGCGCGCCTTCCACGGCGAGCAATCTCGGCGCCAGGGGGGATTCGCTCCCGGAGCAGATAAGGCTCTCGACGCGGTAGCCGCAGGTCCCGAGGTGGGAGCTGAGAGTTGCGGCCTCGCCCTCGGCACTGCGGTGGTAGGCTAAGGTGACGGTGCTCATAGGGCGGTGAGTTTGTCGAGCTCGGCCGTGAATGTTTTGGCGAAAGCCCCGTACTCGGAGGTCGCCGGACCCGTAAAGCCGGTATGCGTGTAGATTATGCGTTGCTGCGGGTCGAGCAGCAGGAGGGTAGGAAAGCTCTTGACCTCCCGCAGGAACCCGAGCGAAGCCGTAGCCTCGGCTTTGTCGTCGAAGCCCGCCACGTAGATGGGGAATCCGATGTCGAGACTCTTGCGAAACCGCGCTACGGCCTGCACGGCACGCGCGGTGTCCCGGAAGCGCTCGTAGGCCATCCCGACGACGGCGATACGGTCCGAGTAACGGGGGAGCTGCCGCAGACTATCGAGGAATACAGCCTCGTCCCGGCAGTTTGGGCACCAGCTCCCCATGATGGTGACCAGTTTGTACTTGCCGTCGGCGTCGGGCAAATCCGACAGGCGCTGCTTGCGGCCACTTTCGGCATCGTAGTATTCGATGTCGACCTTCCCGAGGGTCGTCACCTCCGTCTCCCGCGTGGCGTCCGGTAGCGCAGCGTCGGGGTCGCGTCGCGCCGACCAAATGGTTTGGTAGTGGCTCCCGCTGCGAAAGATGCCGAGGAGACTGGAGTCCGGCAGCACCTTGCCCGCAAAGAGGAACACGTGTCCGCCGTCGAAGGTGCTGAGGTAGAAGCGCTCGCCCTGGATCGTGCCCTGCAGGTAGCGGAAGTCGCCAGTGGGTGTGAGGAAGGTGCCCGACAACGAGTTACCGTCCTGAGTGAACTCCGCCACCGCCGGGTAGCTCGCCGTGCTGTCCTCAACGCTGAAGGTGGTGGCCCAGCGACCCGTAAGATCCGTGCTTACGGCTTTCGAAAGATCAGTGAAGCGATAGGGCACGCCGTAGAAGGCGGCGAAGGGGATGCGGTAGTTGGCACGCGACTCATCCACGAATTCGCCCTCGATAGTGCCGCTCTCGTGGTACCCGGTAATGTAGCTGTCGTTGAGGGGGAAGTAGATCGTAATGCTGTCCTTGGCCGAAGTAATCAGGCGCTGGAACTCCACACGACTTGCCTCCACGCGCTCGTCGCCGTTGAGGAACACGACCCGCAAACTGCTGTCGGCCGCGTACGAGACCTCGAAGTTGACTGGCAGCTCGGCCTGGGGCACCTCTTCGAGATTAAAGTTGGCCGCGATCATGTCCGGTTCCCGGCGCTCGCTGAGGCGCCCGTCCAGGTAGAAGACCCCGCGGTAGACCCCGGCCGGAATCTTGTCAAAAGTGGTGGCGACCACGATGCAGCCCGGCCACAGACCAGTCAACGAGCAAAGGGCAAAAAACAGGAGGAGTCGACGCATACGATAATCCGCAAAATAACCGCTGAAGCAGCGGGTATCGCCGGAGACTTATTAACGCGTCGAGCTTCCCACGAAGTTGTCGCTCTTGTGCGCAAACAGGACGTTGAAGCTCGTGAGCGACCCGTAAATCCGCGTTAGGTATTGCTGGAGGTTCACCTTTTCTTCGTCGTCGAGCGCACTGGCGTTGATGCGCTGCTCCATGACGCGGAGTTTGTCGCGCACCAGGACAATCTTGTGGAAGAAGTCCTCGATCGGCATCTCTTTGCTCGCCATGCCAAGCTCGCCGGGCTTGAGGATAAGGGTGCCCTTGTGCCACTTACCGCCGAGCTCGACCCTGGTGTCTATCGCGTTGTAGGCTCTCAGGATGCGCAGGAGACTTCGCTCGGCGTCGCTAAAACTCACTTCTCCCTCGCTCTCGATCGCCTCGACGACCTTCCAATCCCCGAAATTCTTACCCACGGGCTTAATCCCGAAGCTCACGAAGCACACCTCGTACGCCTGCTGGTGGACCCGGATAACGACGCCTTGCCCGAAGGCCGGATGCACCACGCGACTCCCGATACCGAGGACTGGGGTCGCGACACTTGTTTCGCTCATAGGCGAAGTGTACGTATTGTTAAAGCGGCCGTTGCGCCAGGCCGTCTGTCCATCACATTGAATCTCTCAGATAATGAATCCGCTTTCGCCAAAACTCGGCACTAGAGCACCTCCGCTAGCCGGTCGTCCCAATCCTTCCGGACCGGCACCCCAAGCTTTCCGAGCATCTTCGCGATGATGGTCGCCACGGTGGCGTCTCCGGAGACGTTGGCTACCGTCCGGCACATGTCCAGCGGGCGGTCGATCGCGACGATGAGCCCGAGTCCGGCAGCCGGGATCCCCGCCTGCTCGAGGACGATGACGAGCATGACCATGCCCGCACCCGGTACGGCTGCACTCCCGATGCTCGCTGCCGTGGCCGTAACCACGATCCCGAGCTGGGTCGCGAGGCTTAGGTCCATGGCGTACGCCTGCGCGATGAAGACCGCAGCCACGGCCTGATAAAGGCTCGTGCCGTCCATATTGATCGTCGCGCCGATCGGGAGCACGAAGCTCGCTACCTCCTCCTTGACGCCGATGTGTTCGGTGACGCGCTCCATAGTGACAGGCAGGGTTGCGGCGCTAGAGCTGGTGCTGAGCGCGAGCAACTGCGCGGGTCCCAGGCCATTGAAAAATTGCCGGTAGCCAATGCCGGCGAAAGTCTTCGTGATGAGCGGGTACAGTCCAAATATCAGGGTGGCGAGCCCCAACAGGACGCAGCCGGCATAGCCGAGCAAAGCGTACAGCACGTCGGGTTCGTTAAGGCCCGTGACCAGCGACGCGAGCAGCGCGAAGACCGCCAGGGGGGCGGTAAGCATAATCAGGTCTACCAACTTCAGGACCACCTCGTTCGCGCCATCGAAGAAGGCCTTCACGGGTGCACTCTGCACCGGGTCGATCAGGATCATCGCGACGCCGAAGAAGAGCGCGAAGAAGATCACCTGCAGCATCTTGCCGTTGTCCGAGGCGGCGGCGGCGAAGTTGTCGGGCACGACGTCAATGAGGGGTTGGAGCGGGCCTTGGTTCTGCTGGCTGTTAGCCGCCGCCTGTCGGGTGGCGGTCTGGTCGGCGTACTTGGCGACGAGCGCCTCACGCGTGTCGGGGCCGATTAGTTTGCCGGGCGCGAAGGTGTTGACGATCACGAGGCCGATCGTTACCGCAACCACGGTGCTGATCAGGTACAGCCCGATGGTCCGTCCGCCCATCGCCGAGAGGCTCGATATGTCGCGCAGGTCACTCACGCCCTTGATCAGTGACGCAACCACGAGAGGCACCGCGATTAGCTTGAGGGCGTTGATAAACATCGTGCCGAGAGGCGCGATCCAGTCGTCGACGAATTCACCCCAGCCCATTACCCCAGCCAAGATCCCGAAAGCTACTCCTACAACCATCCCAATCAATATCTGCCAGTGGAGCGCGAGCCGCATGTCGAAGTCGTTTTCTAGAAGGCCCAACAAAGGCCCGCAACCGTAAAGATGTACGGTTTGGCGGAACGCACACGCCTGTCACCTCACGATAGGATGTCGGCGGCTGCAGTCAAGGAGTGCCCTTAGTCCTCCACTTTGGAACAACGCAGGGGCCGACAACTCTGTACCGCTTGGAGGTCGCATCCTAGCCTGACTTCGTGCCCCGCAGCATCTCTCGCTTGCCGGGCGGTCCGGCGAGCCGCTCAATCCGAAACCCCGCCGCCTCGAGGTCCCGGCGGACCTGTCCCCGGGCACAATAGGTGACCAGCACACCACCGGGCCGCATCGCGTGGTAGACGCGGGAGAAAATCTCGGGCGTCCACAGCTCGGGTTGTGTAATAGGTGCGAAAGCGTCGTAGTAAACTAGGTCGAAGGCGCTCGTCGCGCCGAGGTCTTCGATGCGACTGCACTGTTTCGTGAGGCGAATCCCGGGAGCCACCTCGATTTGGCACTCCCATAGGGCATTCCGACTCGCGAGGTCTAGGGCTGCCCAGTCGGATTGCGTCCCCGAGGGCGCGGGTAATTTCCCGACGCTAAGCTCTTCGAGCAGCGCACCTCCGAGCGGGTAGGCTTCCACGCCGACGTAGTCGGTATCGAGGTGGTGAGTTTTGGCGAAAGCCGCACTGCACAGAAAGTTGAGCCCCGTTCCAAATCCGACATCGAGGATGCGGATCCGAGTCTTGTGCTGGGCGACGTGTGCCAATCCTGCCTGGACGAAAACATGCTGCGTCTCCTGGAGAGCGCCGTGGGTGCTGTGGTAGCTTGCGCCAAAACGCTCGCTGTAGACACTGCGGGACCCGTCCTCGGTGAGGAAGGTCCGCCG
>JBGTKC010000022.1:0-41512 GCA_041744755.1 Saprospiraceae bacterium | reverse complement strand
TCGTGACGGCGGAGGGTAAACTCGGCCTGGTAGACGCGGCGGGGCGAGAGGTGATCGCGCCTCACTATGAGGCGGTCGAGGACTTAGGTGAGCTGAGGCTTGTGCGAGACAGGCTAGCGGTTCGCCGCGGTCCTCTCAGTGGCTATGTCGACCGTGCCGGGCGCGAGGTTATCCCTCTGCGCTACGAAGAAACGGCTACGTTTAGCGAGGACGGCTTGGCGGCCGTAAGGCTCGGCGAGGTTTGGGGTTACGTCAACACCCACGGGGATCAGGTGGTAGATCCCTTCTACGATGATGCCGGACCGTTTAGCGAAGGCTTGGCCGCGGTCAGGCGCGGCGACTGGTGGTCGTACGTCGATGGAGCCGGGGTCGAGCTCTCTATCTCGCGCTACGAATTTCTGGGCGACTTCAAAGATGGTCTCGCCCTCGCGATCTCGGCTGGACGCTGGTCCTACATCGACCGCGAGGGACAGACCGTTTGGCTAGAGCCGTTGCCATAGCGCCGACCAAGAGTGGCCGGCCTCGTCACTCAGGGTCGCGAGGTAAGTGCCGGCTGCGAGCCCAGGGGTCGCAATGACGTGAGTAGTGCCGCCACGTAAGTTTTGCGAAAGCGAAATCCGTCCCTGTGCATCGTAGATCCGCAGCTGAAGGGGCTGATCCCAACCTCTAACCTCTAGCGAGAGCGTTTCGCTACTCGGGTTCCCGAGGATACCGACCGCGGCTCCGACTGGGAGGCCCGCGCCGAGACCGACCACGTCACCGAGGTACCCCCCCTGTGGAGGGGGGAGCTTGCGATCGGTATAGAGGCGGTACTCGCCAGGCTTAAGCGCGATCGACATCGTCACATCGGTGGTCCCGGCGCTGGTCGCTAATTCACCACCCTTGAAGTAGTCGTAGTATGTGCCACCGCCGGGGAAGGTGGCTTGCACGGTTTTCTCGGTGACGTCGAAGTTGCCGACCACGACCGCGTCCATCTCGCTGTGTCGGATCGTGAGCGACTTTACGGGTCCCGCCGCGAGTCCCTCGGCGAGATTGCTCGTCCCGTCTACGAAGGTCGGGTAGTCGCGGCGGAGCTTTATGAGTGAGGCCGTGACATTGAAGAGGCGCTTGTTGGCCTCTCGCTCTAAGAGGCTCCATAGGATGGGCTTGTTGCCGGTGCGACCGTTCTCGTCGATTGAGATCGGGTAGCCGAACTCACCAAACTGCCAGAGCATTTTGGCACCTGGGGTCGTGTAGAAGAAAGCCGAAGCCAACTCCGCGCGCGCGTGGGCGATGTTGTAGTCCTTAGTACTGTAGCCCGGGCCGCTGTTGCCGAAGGCAAAGATCTTATACAGCATCCGCTCCTCGTCGTGGCTCTCCATATAGCCCACCAGACGAGGGTTGTCGAATCCGCGGCTCTGCGGGGTAACGCCGTAGAGGCTGTTGCCGGCGTAGCCCATGGCGGCCTCGAGGTAGTTGTTGTTCATGTTGCCCCAGACGAACATTCCAGCCGCGGTAAGCTCGCGCTCCTCGCGGTTCTCGGCAAAGTGCTCGAGGATCACGTACGAACTCGGGTCGACCGCGCGGATACTGTCTTGATACGCCTTCAGGATCGCGATGCGGGAGGCGTCATACCTCCCCCACGCACCCACATCGCCGCCGTAATTGACTTGCGTAAAGCCTTTACTCAAGTCAAATCGGTAGCCGTCGATGTGGAACTCCTCAATCATGTACCGGAGGATGCGGCCGACGTAGCGCTTAGTGTTGATGCTCTCGTGGTTGAAGTCCTCGCCGACGTTGAAGGGGTGACGCGCCGTGCGGTTGAAGAAGGGTCCTGCGCCATCGGCGGCGGCGGCGGTCTCTTTCGCGTAGAGCTGGACGTACGGATTCTGCCCGAAGGCATGATTAAACACCACATCGACGATCACTGCTATCCCGATTCCGTGGGCGGCGTCGACGAACGCCTTTAAGTCCTCCGGCGGTCCGTAGTACTTATCGAGCGCCATGTGGTAGCTCGGATTGTAACCCCAGCTTTCGTTGTTCTCGAATTCGTTGATCGGCATGAGCTCTATGGCGTTGATGCCGAGGCGCTGGAAGTAGGCCAGCGAGTCGATCAGGGACTGGTAACTGTGCTTCGAGGTAAAGTCGCGGATCAGCAACTCATAGATGACGAGCTCCTTGTCCGCCGGTCGGTCGTAAGCATCGTTGGTCCACGTGAAGGGAACCTCCGGGCGGATCCAGGTGGAGATACCGACCTCCTGCGGTACGGTAAGAATGTTGTCGAAGCCCACCCCGGTAATGAAGCGATCGTTGAACGGATCGAGTACGAGCTCGCTGAACGGGTCCGCGATGGCGGGGGCGTCGTCGACGATGTACTGGTACGCGAAGTTGCCACCCGCGGGTGTCGCCATCTCGAGGTAGAAGCCGAGTCCGTTGCTGAGCGGCGCCATCTGCCGCCCACTACGGAACTCGAAGCCTTCGGTGCTGAGGCGGACGATGGCGCGACGCTTGCCGGGAGCGTATAAGTAATAAGCGCTGCGGCCGCCCGCCAAACTCGTGTAGCCGGGCTCAATTCCGGCGGGGAGGGCCACCGCGGCGAGGTCGGCGAGCCCGAAATAGCTCACGCGTGCACTCGACGTGTCCCCGCCGGTAGACGTGGCGACGAGCCTTAGCTGGTGGGAGCCGGCGAGGACGGAAACGTTTTGACGTAAGTCGTTCTGACCCGTCACCAACGCTATCGATTGGCCGTTGTCGAAAATTTCGTACTTCGACACCGGCTCCGAGGCAGTGGCGCTCACCACGAGGGTGCTTCCGACATCGAGCAGGGTGTTATTCGAGGTCGGGCTTTGGATTCTCACCTGAAACGGCGCGTTGGCCGGGGCAATGTCGTAGTAGATATCGCCCCCGCCCTCGGCCTTGCCTTCACGACCACCCGTGGCGTCCCGGAATACGAACGCGAGCTTGCGCACGACCGTGCCTACCGGGAAGTCGTAGAATCGCGGAATGTCTATCGTGATCTTGTAAAGGTTGGCTGAGCCTGCCACCCTTGTCATCTTCCACGCTGGATTGTCTTGTCCCCACACAGTGCGCACGAACTTCCAGTCGCTGAGATTGCTGGATTCGGCAGTGATTAGACCGCTGTGTATGTAGACGTCGCAGTTGCAATCCTTGAGCCCACCCGTACCCTTGCTGGCGTCGTAGGTGACGGTGATGGTCTCGGTCTGCTGCGGGAAGGCGGGATCGACCGTGATCTGGGCGTCGATGCCCTGGACGACGATGAGGCTCAGTATAGTGAGCGCGTAATTATAGAATCGCATACGGTTTGGTAGATGGGGTCTTGCACAAAGTTGCTCCGAGTAGCCCGCTCCGTCAAATCTGTTTCGCCGCCGGCGCAACTTCCGTCGCCGCCTTGCCGAAAATTTCTACCGGGATACTTTTCTCGTCCCCGTAGAGCTTGAGCTCCATGATGTCGGCCGGAAGGTTGTAGCCGGCATCCGAGAGCTTCTCCTTGACGTCGCGCATGAGGTCGCCGCGTTTCTCGAGGGCTACGCGTCGGAAGTCCTTGGTCTCCATCCAGAAGCGGACCTTGATGTTGACCGTACTTGCGGCCAGCTCATCGACGCACGCAAACGAGTTGTGCTCGGCTGAGTTGATGATCCCCTCTTCGGACTCCACAATCTCCCTCACCAACCGAATAGCCCCGTCGATATCGTTTTCGTAACCGATACCGACGATGAAATCTTGGCGAATGAAGCCGTCGGCGGTGTAGTTGGTCACGGAATTGGTCAGCACATCGGCATTCGGGACGTAGACATCCTTCCCGTCGAAGGTCTTGAGGTGCGTGTAGCGCAGCTTGAGCTGGAGGACCTTCCCGAAGTAATCGTTGACCTCGATGGCGTCACCGATCCCGAAGGGCCTCGAGAAGGCCAAGATGATGCCGGCGATGAAGTTTTCGCCAATGTCCTTGAAGGCGAACCCGAGGATGAGTGAGCTCGCGCCGAGCGCCCCGAGGAGCACCGTCGCGATTCCGGTGAGGCCAGCCGTGTTGAGCGCCACCAAAATCACGCCTCCGACCAGTAGAATTTTGGCTACTTTGGTGAGGAACTGCGCCGCGATGGCGTCCTCGGCGACGCCCATGAGCCGCCGCCGCACGAGGGTCGTGATCCAATTTGCGAGCAGGTAGCCGACCGTCACGATGATGATCGCGAGGGCGACCCTGGGCAATACCTCAATCGCGGAGCGGTAGTAGGTCTGAAGGCTTGTGCTGATTTTGTCGCCGATGTCTTCCAAGGGGTTGGGGCTTTGGCCAATGAGCAACAGTCAAAGGCGAGAGGTTCATTAGCCGCCTCTTTAAGCGCGATTACACACCGACGAGTTTTGACTTCGGTTTCGCACGCGCGGCCAGCACCACACCTGCGATCACGACGGCTCCCCCGAGCATCTGCAGGGCGGTGAGTCGATCGGGCAGGAGCCAGTATTCGAGGGCGATGGTGCACACCGGTCCGACGGCGCCGATGATTGCGGCGTCCCCGGCGCCAGCGCGTTTGATGCCGTCCGCCACGAGGTAGGTCGGGATCACCGTACACACCACCGCGATCAGGGCCGCCCAGCCGTAGACGGGCCACGGGAGGTGGAGCAGGGGACTACCAGACAGGAAGACTTGCGTCAAAACCCCCACTCCCGCAACCAGCATCGCGAGGGTCGTGAATCGTACCGTCCCGTAGACTGGGGTCATTTGCCCGCTGCCGATTACGTAGGCCGCATACGTAAGCGCACTCACGAACACCCACGCGCCGCCTCGCCAGAGCGCAGATCCCGCGGATACGTCACCCTCGCTGAAGGCAATGACGATCCCGAGGTAGCTCAAACCGGTCGCGACCCACTGGATGCGAGACGTGGGGGTCTCGAAGAACAGGCGCTGACCAATGAGCACGAGGGTAGGGTAGACGAAGAGTATAATCCGCTCCATCCCTGCGCTGATGTACTGGAGGCCGAGGAAGTCGGTATAGCTCGCGATGTAGTAGCCCAGCAAACCGATGGCCGCCGTCACGGCAATCGCACGGGCATCCATCGTCGCACGAGGCGCGCTAAAGCGCATTTGATAAAGCCCTATCGCGATGAAGAACGGCAGCGAGAAGGCCATGCGTAAGCCGAGGAGCGAAATCGGGGAGACCTCGTAGGCGTAGGCCAGCTTGATGAACACGGCCTTCATGGAGAATAGCACGGCGCCGGCGAGCGTGAGGTAGACGCCGAGTCTTCGCGAGGCAACCGCCCGATCTGTGGGCACGGATCCCGCCGTGGGGAGTTGAGCCGACATCCCGCGGTCAGATGATATTCGGCAAGCTGTCGCCACGCCGGACGGCTGGAGGCAGAAATCGTGCGCGTTGGCTCGAGAGCTCACGAAGGGTACGCTCGGCTTCCTGTAGCAAACCGAGGTCGAGACAGCGCTGCGCGGAGGCGAGATCGTGCACCCCCTCGCCGTCGCGAAACTTGTACGTGACCTCGGTATCGCGGTCCTCGAGCTTCAGGAGGTGCCGGCCGTGGTGCATGAGCGTAATCTTCAGAGTAGGGTGCGGGATGTTGCCGATAATTCGCATGCGGGACTGCTTTTAGGATGGAAAGCGCTCGCGCAAGATGCGGGTTAGCACGTCGTAGACCTCTAAGGCGTCCGCGTGGCCGGTCAGGAGTTCGCGGTGGCAAGCTAGGGTGATTTGGTCGCCGCGGGCGGCCGGACCGGTTTGGAGTTGCGCAGGTGGCGCTTCGGACAGGTTGTTTAGGTGACTTTCGAGGAGCGGCAAGAGTTCCCGGTAGTCGAGGTCGGCTTGCGCCAAAACTTCGTCGGAGAGCGTCCACAGCAGATTCGCAAAATTTTGCGTCAGGGTAGCCGCGAGGTGGAGCCTCTGTCGCTGCGCCGTCGAGGTGACGAGCCGTGGCGAACGACCGCTCAGTCGTTCGGCGATGCGGTAGATCGTTTTGGCGAAAGCCTGATCGCTTGCCTGAACGACGAACGGAAGGTGCGCCCAGTCGGGCGCCAGCGCGGCGCTGATGCTCTGGAGGGGCCAGAGAACCCCAAACCCAACGCCTGCCACATCAACTGGGTGCGCGCCACTTGCGTGCACGAGGCGCGCGTCCGGGACCGTCCACGCAAGGGCCTGTCGGGCGACCCCATCGATCTGTGCGTCGCCTACGCACACCCAAACGATTGCATTGGTCCCGGCGGGCTCGTCAAGGAGTTGGACGCCCAGTTCGAGCGCGAGCGCTCGCGCACTCGCCCTGCGGCCGAGGACGCCGTGGATGGTGAAGCCCCTTTGCTGCAGTCGGCGCGCGAGCCACGTCCCCCACCGGCCTGCGCCGAGGATGTAGTGCGCGCTCGCACTACTCAACCTCCTCAAGGATCGGGCGGGGGGCCGCAGGGACGGTGGGCGTACCGGCCGCCGGCGTCACCGCCGCCAACCGGCGCTTCTCTTTTAGTCGGAACCCCATCGAGATGAGCAGACCGAGCAGCATCACGACACTGCCGATCCAGAACAGATTGATGCCGGGGAAGACGGTCGCCTCGAGGAGGACCCAATCCGTCCGCGAGGCATTTTCGGCCACCTCGATCGGGACGGCGCCCGCGACCGGGCTTGTCTGGCGCGCGATCGCGAATCTGCCCCTACCCGTGGCTGGGTCGATCGAGACAAGGCGGGCGTGCAGACCTGCCTCCGGCTCGATGTCTTTGACCTGGAATGGCGTTTTGTCGCGGATGAAGAAGAGCGGACGGAGGGTGGCTGCTGGCTCACCGGGCGACTCTACGGCGAGCTCCCCGACAACGGCGACATCCCCTTGCTCGGGGGTGTAGGCAGGGTGGACGCCCTTCGGGTCGAAGCGTACGAAAGTGACGCGTTGTCCCCCAAGTTGAGCGGATTCGCCCGGAGCCAGCGAGTACGTTCGGTAGTCGAGTTCTGACTCATCCACCAGACGGCTCGAGAGCGCCTCCTCCGGGAGGCGTACGCGGGCGCTGAAGGCATTGACTTGGGCAGGGTAGCTATAGATGAGGTTTTCGCGAAGCACCACCACAGCAGTTGCCGTTTGAACGGTATCGAAGTCGAGGCGACGGAGTTCCACCTTGGCCCCTAATGCGACATCTCCGGCCGCCGGTACGTAGTCGGGGTGCGTAGGGCGATCGGTGAGCTCCACGAGACGAACTTGGTGACGCGTGAGAGAAGTGCTGTCGCCCGGGATCAGGTCGATGCGCTCGAAGCGGAGGCTATCTTCATAAACCCTGGCCTCTTCGGCGCTCTGGTTGCCGGGCGGCATACCGGTGATGTGCGTGAAGACATCGTGGTCCCAGTAATGCTTCGTATCCGGGTTCATGGACGCGAGCTTCGAGAAGTCATTCGTGTACAGGGCGTAGGGCTTGAGTACGAATGACTCCCCGAGTACGCCCTCGCGACTCAGTTCGCGATAGCGGATGGCGTAGTCGCGGCGATTACTGATCAGGGTGTCGCTGAGGTAGGTAACCTCGTAGCCATTGATGACCATCGGAAGGCCCTTCACGACCACCACATTCTTACCGATCTGTTCGGCATCCAGGAGGCCTTCCATCGCGAAGGTGTTGGACGAGATCTGCCGTTGGTTCAGGCCACTGAATAAAACTCCGATAAGCAGTAAGCCAAAGCCCACGTGTGAGGCCGTAGACCCGAGCCGCTGCCAGAGCTCCACCTTGCTGGTGATGACGTAATCGACGTTGGACAGGATCGCGAAGTAAGCCACCGACGCGAGCGCGGCGAAGTGCCAGCCCTGCACCAGCAGTTGCGAAGCGGTAAGTACGCCTAACGTGAGGCTGATGAGGCCGGCGATCCCGAGTCGTACGAGCATAGTCCCGCCTCGGCCCCGCAACCCACGCCACCGCATGTACTGTGCCACGCCAGTAAAGAGGCCCATGAAGACCCCAACCCAGAGCTGGTACCTGTTGTAGTGCGCCACCGGCTCATTTATCGTGAGGTGCCCGAAGTCAAACCCCATGGCGTCGCCGAGTTTATTGATTACCGGTAGGCTACTCGACACCGAGATCATGCCCGCGCTGAAGAGCAAGACCAGGCTCCCGAGAAACATCCAGAACTCCCGACTGTCGGCGCGCTCCTCGACGGCTTTGCTCGGGATTCCGCGCCAGCGCCAGCCGAGCAAACCAGCGCCCAAGAGGAAGAAAGCCCCAACGAGGAACACGAGCTGCGCCTCGAGCCCCATCTCCGTAAAGGCATGTACGCTCGTCTCTCCGAGTAACCCCGACCGCGTGAGCAAGGAGGAGTACAGGATCCCGACGAAGGCTAGTATGTAAAAGATGTAACTGCTCTTAATGCTGTGGCCCGTCGACCGCGCCACGAGCGTGGTGTGGATCCCGGCCACCATCAGGAGCCAGGGCACGAGCGAGGTGTTTTCCACTGGGTCCCACGCCCAGTAGCCCCCGAAGTTGAGCGCTTCGTAGGCCCACGCCCCGCCCATGAGGATGCCGATCCCGAGAATACCGCCGCTGAAAAGTGCCCACCGCAGGGCCGGGGCAAGCCACTCCTGGTGCGCGCGGCGCCACAGACCCGCCACGGCGAAGGCGAACGGCACCACCGTCGACGCAAACCCTAGGAATAGCGTGGGCGGGTGGATGATCATCCAGTAGTTCTGCAGCAGGGGGTTTAAGCCTGTGCCTTCGATGAGACTCACGTAATCGGACTGCTGGAAGATGGGTGCGCGCATCGTCTCGCGGAGGAGCGAGAACGGAGAACTCCCAACGCGGAGCTCGTCGCCGAACGGCAGGTAGATGCCGAGCAACATACTGAACAGCACGACCTGTACGCCGGCCATGACGGTGAGAACCGGGAGGCGCCACTTCGGATTCGTAAACCAGACCACCATGCCAAGCACCCCGTGCCACAAAAGCCACAGGAGGAAACTCCCTTCCTGACCCTCCCAAAAGGCGGTAAACACGTATCGGAACGGCAGTTCGTCATTGACGTGAGCCTGGACGTACTGGTATTCGTACCAGTGCTGCGTCATCATAAAGAGCAGCAGCGCAATCGTGGCCGCCACGAAGACGCTCATCACTGCGTAGGCTACCCCCGTGAGGTTGCCCCAGGCTGTGCTCTGTGTCTGGGTCGCACGCCATCCGGCGAAACAGGCGAGACCCGCCGCCAAAAAGGCCAGCAGCAGCATGGCACGACCCGCGGCACCCGCGGCCAAGTGCTCATTCAGATACTCCATAAACGGGGGTTATCGCGCAAGGCCGTCGGCCGTTCGGCCTAGCTGTTGCCTTTGATGTAGATCTCCTCGTCCTTGTACTTACTCGGACACTTCATCAGCATGTCGGACGCGATGAAGCGCCCGTTGCGCATCGCGCCGGTCAGCACGATCTGCTCACTCAACTCAAAGTCCTGCGGCTTGGCGGCGGTGAGCGTGACCATAGATTCTGTACCGTCCTGGTCTTTCACGTAGAAGCTAAAAGCGTTGGCGTTCTCGAGTGGATTGAAGTCGATGGGTTTGTCCTTAACGAGTTGACCCGCCACCCGCACGGTGTTCTCGGTGGCGGCCGCCTCGGCGAAGGTCGCGTAGGTGCTCATGTCATCGGCGGCGGACATGATGATGCCTACGGCCACGAGGATGCAAAGCATCGCGATGATGGGGAATTTCTTCATGTATCGAAGCGCTTGGGGATGCGGTGCGAAATTACAGACCTAACCACCGGCGCGGGCCATAGATTGTCGCATAGGGGTAAGCATGTCGGTACGTCGCCCGCGCCTGCGCTATTTTGCCGCCCATGAAGCCCCCCGTCGCCCTCCTCCAAGACGTTGCCATCTTCCAGGGCGAGGCATGTATCCTCTCCGACGTCGCGCTAGAGGTCGGCGAGGGGGAGTTCGCGTACGTGATCGGCCGGACGGGTACCGGCAAGAGCTCCCTACTCAAGACCCTCTACGGTGCGCTGCCGCTCCAGAAGGGCGCCGGTGAGGTGGCGGGGTTCAACCTGCGACGACTCAACCGCAGAACGATCCCCGGGCTGCGCCGTCGGCTCGGGATCGTCTTCCAGGACTTCAACCTCCTCTACGATCGCGACGCGACCGCCAACCTTGATTTCGTCCTTCGGGCCACCGGCTGGCAAGAGCCCGCCAACAAAGCCAAACGCATAGGCGAGGTTTTGACGCAAGTCGGCCTCCACGACAAGGCCCGCGAGATGCCGCACCGCCTCAGCGGCGGCGAGCGCCAGCGCCTCGTCCTCGCCCGCGCCCTCCTCAACCGCCCCGCCCTCCTGCTCGCCGACGAGCCCACGGGCAATCTCGATCCCGAGACCTCGGACGACGTCATGCAACTGATCTTCCGACTCGCGAAGGAGTACCAAATGGCGGTGCTGTTCGCGACGCACGACTACCGCATCCTCGAGCAGTTCCCCGCCCGCATCCTCCGCTGTAGCGCCGGTCGGATCCGCGACGAGCAGGATCTCGTGATGATGTAGCGCCGGGCCTACGCCAGGTTCATCGCCTCACGTAGCTCCTTGTCGAGGGCCGCCTCCGTGAGCTTGCGGTAGAGCTGCCCCGACTTCGCCACCGAGATGCGGCCGGTCTCCTCGGAGACGACGAAGGCCCGCGACCGCGTCCGCTCCGTGAACCCGATGGCCGCCCGGTGACGCAGGCCGACGTTTTGCGGCAGGTCGGTGCGTTCGGTCACGGGCAGGACACACCCGGCGGCCACCACCTTGCCGCGTTCGATGAGCACGGCGCCATCGTGGAGCGGGGTGTGCTTGTCGAAGATCGTGCGCAAGAGTGCGTCGCTGAGCTCGGCGTCGAGGCGGGTCCCGAGGGTGTTGATCGGCTCGAGCGCCAGGTTGTCGGAGATGATGATGAGGGCGCCGGTTTTGCGCCGGGCGAGCTCGATGATGGCGCGCTTGATCTCGCCGAGTTGCGCGAGGACTTCGTCGCTGATGGCTTTGCGGCTGTCGCCAAAACCGAATATCCGCTGCAGGAGCTGTCCACGGCGCCTCAGGGTGGTGTTGCCGACCACCACGAGGAATCGCCGGATCTCCGGCTGGAAGATGATGATGATGACGATCACGCCGATGCTCACGAACTGTGCGAGGATGGCGCGGAGCATCTGCATCCCGAGCAGCCCCACCACGAAGTACAGGATGTAGAGTGTGATTACGCCGATGAAGATGTTAGATGCCACGCTGCCGCGGACCAGTCGGTTTAATTGGTAGAACAGATAGCTTACCACAGCTACGTCGAGCAGGTCCCAGATAGTGATTGGGAGGAATCCGATGCTTATTAGCAAGGTCGTGACCAGTGCGGCGCTCACTCGGGGTTGGCCGTTAGCAGCGCCCCGTACTCGACGCCCATCTCGTGAAACGTGAACGCCAGACAGTCTGTCGGCTCGTCAATCTGCCTACCGACGGGCTTGCCGGCGACGTGGCTACTACCCTTGTCGCCGCGGCTGAGGATCTTACTCGGGTGCCGCTGGTGGTGCTCGAGTTCGGCGGGGGACTTGGTGTTGTGCGCCGGCACGACGCGATCGTCGTGATCGCCGGTCGTGATCATGGTCGAAGGGTAGGCATATTGGATTGACGAGGCGCCGGAGGCGTTTTGGCGACAGCCGATCGGAACAGACAATAGGCAAAACGCAGCCACGGCGGCTGCAGAGCGGAGGGACACTTCCATGCCGCAAATGTAGCCGCGCGGCGCACCCGTGTCCCCGCGGCCACTACCCCCCCGAACCTCCCGTTAGGGACACGGTTACGTCCGGTGACTTAGCCTCGCACAGCACCCATCCACATGAAGGAACGAAACCCGGAACAGAGCCTCAAAAAATCCGGACATAAGGCTAAGGAAAACCGCACGGACAAGGACGAGAAGCACCCCGAAGTCCCGGCCCGCGTACGGCCTGACACGCTCGTGGTGCTCACTACCGATCAGCGTCCGCTCTTCCCCGGTCTCACGGTACCTATCTCGTTCGGGAAACCCGGCGCACCCGAGATCATCCGCTCGATCGTCGAGGACGACGGCGGCTACTGCGCCGTAGTGCTCGTGACGGGCGACCACACAGGAGGCGGGCCGGGTGAGAAGCTAGCCACTATGGGATCCTTGTTCCAGATTCGACAGGTCGTCCCCCTCGGCCAAGACACCGTTCAAGTCCTGGGCCAGAGCCTGGTGCGGTGCGAGCTCGTCCGTAAAATTTCGGCGGAGGGGCTTCCGCAGCGGTGGCGAGTCCGCTACCATGACGACCTAAGTACGACGACTCCGGACTTGCGCGCGTACATGATGGCCATCGCGAGCGAGGTCAAACAAGTGATCAACATCAACTCCCACTTCAAGGAGCAGATCAACATGATCATCAATGATCTGAACTACGATGTGCCAGGCCTGACCTTGGATATGCTCGCGAATATCCTCTCCTCCGACCGGCGCGTACTTCAGCGCTTGCTCGAGGCGGTCGACATTGCCGAACGCGCAAAAGAGGTGCTTTTGTTAGCCAAGCAGGAACTTGAGGTCGCCAGACTGCAACAGAGCATCAACGAGCAGATCACCGAGAAGGTGACCCGGCAGCAGCGGGAGTTCTTTTTGCGGGAGCAGCTCCGCGTCATCAAGCAAGAGCTCGGCATGGACGCCGACGCACCCGCGACGGAGGCCGAAAGCCTCGAGGAGCGCCTGGCCGCGATCGCTCTGCCGCAGGAGGTACGTACCGTAGTCAACCTCGAACTGCAAAAGCTCTCCACACTCACGGCCCAAAGTCCCGAGTTCAACGTGGCGCGCTCGTACCTGGAGCTCGTCGCCGACCTCCCCTGGGGGGTGTTCAGCGAGGACCGCACCAGTATTAAGCGGGCGCGGGCCATACTCAATAAGGCTCACTACGGGCTCGATGACGTAAAGAATGCTATTCTCGAGTTGATGTCGACCATTATTCGCCGCGGGAGGGTCGCGGGGTCGATCGTGTGTCTGGTGGGCCCGCCGGGCGTCGGCAAGACCTCCATCGGTCACTCGGTGGCGGAGGCGCTCGGACGGAAGTTCTACCGCTTCTCGGTGGGGGGCATGCGCGACGAAGCCGAGATTAAGGGCCACCGCCGAACCTACATTGGCGCGATGCCCGGCAAACTCATCCAGGCCCTACGGCGCGTCGAAGTGGCAAACCCGGTGATTATGCTGGACGAGATCGACAAACTCGGCACGAGTCAGCAGGGAGACCCAGCGAGTGCGCTGCTCGAGGTGCTCGACCCTGAGCAAAACAGCAAGTTCGTAGACCACTACCTAGACGTACCGTTCGACATCTCAAATGTTTTGTTCATCGCGACAGCTAATAGCCTCGATACTATCCCGCAGCCGCTCTTGGACCGCATGGAGGTCATCCGCCTAAGTGGCTACCTCCAGCAGGAGAAACTCGAGATCGCGAAACGCTACCTCGTCGGCAAGCAACTCGGAGAACTCGGTTTTGAGCAGGGAGACGTGCGCTTTACCCGCAGCGCACTCCTGGCCATGATCGATTCGTACGCTCGCGAGGCCGGTGTGCGTGGTCTCGAGAAACTGATTCGCAAAACCCTACGGAAGGTCAGCCTCCGCCAGGCGGAGCTCGATCGCGACCTCCTCCCCGTCACCGTCGACAAGGACGACCTCGCCGCCTACCTCGGCCCCCCGACATTTAGTACCGAAGAACTCTACAACCAGCAAGTCCCGGGCGTTGCCCTCGGTCTCGCCTACACGAGCATGGGTGGCTCGACCCTCTACATCGAGGCCACAAGCATCGAGACTGGTAGCGCGAGCTTCCGGTATACCGGTCAGCTCGGTGACGTGATGAAGGAGAGCGCGGACATTGCCTACACTTACGTGCGGTCACTGTTGGCCGGGTCCGGCAACGACTTCCTAAATACCCGCGCCGTTCATCTGCACGTGCCCGCCGGAGCGACTCCTAAGGATGGGCCAAGTGCCGGGATCACGATGGCGCTGGCACTGTACAGCCTGGCCGTCGGAAAGCCGATCCGACGAGCGTTGGCCATGACCGGCGAACTAACCCTCACCGGGAAGGTCCTCCCGATTGGGGGCCTACGCGAGAAAATCATCGGCGCGCGACGCGTTAAGATTAAGCACCTCATCTTCCCTAAGGGCAATCGCCTTGACTTCGACGAGTTGCCCAGTTACGTGACGAAGGGTCTGGATGCCCACTTCGCAGACTATTTCTCGGATGTTTTGGCGTATGCCTATCCGCCTAAAGCTTCGGGCAGATAACCTGGTAGCGGCTCTTGCCCTCGCGAGTCCAGGAAAGGCTTAATTCGTAGGCGCCACGGGCGTTGACGGCGCGGCCGACCTGACCGATGTTGACGTCGTAACTTATCCCTACCGTCGTGCGGGCGTACTCCACCTGCGCGGTGAGCACTAGCGCCTCGAGGCCGACACCGCCGGCGTAGGTGTTCGAAATCCGCCCGTAGGTGCCGAATCGCAGACCGGCGTCCCCGGCCTGACCGGATTGGTACAGCACACCTGCCCCGGCCTGCACGCGCCTCGCCCGATCTTGAAGGTCGATGGTGGCCGAGGGCAGGAGTCTCAAATACTTGCGGATGAGGTATTCTCCGGCTACGATACCGGTGTAGCGTGGCTGCAGTCGCAGCGATGCGTCATAGAGGAGGGTAGGGTTAGGGCCGTTCAGGTGGTGGCCAGCCAAACCGATTACGTAACTGTAGTTGCGCCGCACGACCGAGAGGTGGACACCGGCGCTTAAGTCCAGGTAGGCGTTGCCCGCACCAGTGGTCGCACCAGACCGTCCGCCCGGCGTAATCACGAGACTGGACGTGTCAAGATCGCTGCTGTACCACAGCGCCTCCGAGTTAAGGCGCGTCTCGCCGTAGCCGACACGCCCGCCGAAGCCGAGGTAGTTGCTGTTGCGGCCGCGGCCGCCGCCCAGGTACTTCTGCAGGGCGAGGGTAAGGCCCGCGCCCGTGAAGGTATAAGCCGCGGCCCCGCCCTGGTCGTGGATGGCGTTGACGCCCATGCCGAGGAAGTCCTTTTTCCCGACGGCGTACCGGAAGTCTCCGGCGCCGGCGAAGGTCCGCAGCGGTGTCGGGCCGAGTACGCTCGCCCACTGATCTCTGTAGTTCGCCGTCACGCGAACCTCCCCATCGAAGAGCCCCACCAAGCCGGGGTTATTGTAGGTAATGCTCGCCGTGTACTGCGAGAATACCGGATCTTGCGCGCGGGCGGCCACGGCGCAGAGCGAGGCAAAGCTCAGTAAGATCAGTCTTGCGAGTAGTCTCAGGTTCATGGCCGCGTGTTGGCTCCGGCCCCCGCGAGGGCGTAGGACCTCGTCGCGGCAGGGAACTACCGGACCAGGGTTGTCATGCCCCGCGCGCTGTTGATCTCGCCGGAGGGCAGTCGGGCCGTTACCTCGTAGAGGTAGGCTCCGGCCGGTGCCGGCTTACCCTCGTGCAATCCGTCCCAACCGCGTGGGGCGTCGACCTCGAAATCGAACACTTCGAAAACCAAAGCACCCGCGGGGTCATACACGGCGAATCTGTCAATTACTGTACCGGATCGGCCGAACACCCGCAGCATCTGACCCTCCGAAGGACCCGCCCCCGGCAAGAACACGTCCGCTACCCGTACCCGCGGGTCCGCGCCGAGCACTGTGTCGGCGGCGCAGTGGAGCGAATCCGCCAGCAGCAGCGTGTGAAGCTCCGCGGCGAGGACCGACTCTGCCAATGATGCGGTGTCGGACAGTGGGCGTTCCCCGTCGGTGGCGCGCCAGAGGCCCACGGTCTCCGGGGAGGTCGTGGCTGCGATTTCGTGACCGCCAGCCCATTCCTTAGGCGCCAAGGTCGAGGGGTCTTGCGAAGCGTCTTCCTCTTCGGAGCCGCCCGGGAGAGGGGAGCGCATCGGCACGTCGACCACTTTCGAGATCTCGCAGCCGCCCTCGTCGCGGATCGTGAAGCTGTGTAAGCCACTGGACAGCGTATCGACACTAAGCGCGGACGTGAAGACGCCCGAATTCACACTCATCGTGTACGCTCCTGTACCGCCGCTGGCGCTCACGCTCAGTACGCCGTTGCTTTCTCCGACGCAACTCGGAGGCAGAAGCTCGTGACGCACCAAGAGCAGCGGTGGCGCGACCACACTAGCCGACACGCTTATCTCGCATCCTCGCTGATCGAACACTACGCCTGTATAATCCCCCGGGTAGAGGTATTTCCGCTCCAAACCCGCACTCATATCTTCCCAGATCGCGTCGTAGGGCGCGAGGCCACCGCTCACCAACAGTTCGATGGATCCGTTGCCGTCGGAGGCGCAGGCTGGGGCTTTCGCCAAAACCTCCACCGCGAGTTCGCCAGCCGGCGAGAGGAGCAAAGTGTCCGCGTACACGCAACCACGCTCGTCCATGTAGCTGAGTGGGTACAGGCCCGGACCTAAGTCGACGCTCCCCGCCAGCGCATCCGAGGCATCCGCCGCCCAGGTCGCCGACCTGAGATCAGTCGCCCCGACACTTAGTATATTTACTTGGTACAAGGGCGGATCACACGACACTGCTATCTGCTCGTACTCCACGGTAGCTGCGGGCGCCGGGGCCAGGGCTACGCTCTTTTCCAGCAAGCACCCCTCGGCGCCGCGCACGCGAAGCGTATAGGAACCTGCGGGCAGCTGGCCAAAGAATCCACTCGAATTCGATACCGGCCCAAGGGAGTACGTAGGGGTTCCGACTGCACCCACGGCAATAAACGACATTTGACCGTCGGCGCTCTGCGGACAGGTCGGCTCCTTGCTACTGGCCATGCGGACGTTGAATTCGCAGTTGCTCTGCACGTTGACCGCGAATACGTAAGTCTTTCGGCAGCCCTTCGGGTCGAGCACGTCGATGCTATACGATCCCGAGTGCTCGGGGACGATCGCAAACCGATTGACCGACAGCTCCACGATGCTATCGTTAAGGGGGGTGATTCGGTCGACGTTTTGTTTGGCGAACTGAATACTCCAACTGCTCAGCTGCACTGGGGCAAGGGTTCCGTAGGCGACGAGTCCCGAGAGGGTCCAGGTGCCCGCCACCGACTCGCCCGCCAGCGAGTTCCACCGGATCGGTTTCGCGTCCCAATCCTCGATCCACTTCACCCGCGCGAACGACTGCGAGACGAGGGGACTGAAGCAAATCTGACGCGCCGTCCGAGGTTTACGGATCGCGCCCGCGAGCAGGCGGAGGGTTTTGCCGGAAGGCGCCACGAGCTGCAGTTCGCCGAGCTCGCCCGCAAGCGGACTCAGATTGACGCAAACCTCCACCAAGCCTTCGCCGAGTCTACCGAGTCGCTCGACCGCGCCCGCAGGTGCCTCAATCTCGGAACGGTATCGCTGTGACTTACGGTCCACCCGTAGCGCGCTCCAACTTCCTGTGGAAGTCCCGACCACTGTCGCGGCCCTCGCCACCTCTGTCAGGTCGAAGTAGGCGGTGTCCCCGTAAGTGAGAAGTTGGGCGGGGAGGCTGATCTTTTGCGGCGGACACGAAACTTCCTTCCCGTTCTCACTTTGCGCACGCACCCCGCCAAAAACTGCGGTGACGGTAAGCAGGAAGAGGAGCGGACGGAGCATCTCGGGATCTAATCGGAAGGCAACTAAGGTCAACGTCAACGTACATCCAATGTTTCCAACATCAACATTTGCGGTCCGGTGCACCGCAGGAGCCGTTGGATTCGATCGACCTGCGTCCAGTCCGAGCCGAACTCACGCTTCAATAGTGGAGCCAATAGCTTAATTCTTCTCTCGTCGGAGTCGGTGCCGGAGACTTCCTCCAGGATTTGCTCCAGCGCGGTGGCCACTTTCGGGTACTCTGATATTCGCGCCTTACCTCTTTCTAGGTTTGCCATCCTCGCAGCCGCGTCAATAGCGTCGTCGAGGTCGCCGAGGCGGTCGACCAGCCCAAGGGCCAGCGCGTCCTCCCCGGTGTAGACTCGGCCCTTCGCGAGCCTAGCGACGGTAGCCGTGGGAAGATTACGGCCTGTGGCCACGCGGCTGATGAAGTGATTGTATATGTCGACGATCTGCTCTTGGATAATAGACTTCTCCTGCGCTGTGAACGGGATCACCGCCGAGAAGGCGCTACTGAATCTGCCCGTATTGACGGTGTCGAAGTGAACGCCGAGCCGATCATTCATGAGGGGACTGAAGTTCGGAACGATACCGATAACACCGATCGAGCCCGTGATCGTATTAGATAGCGCAAATATGCTATCGCTCGCCACCGCCATATAGTAGCCGCCACTTGCCGCGACGTCCCCCATGCTCGTCACGACCGAGATCCCTTGGTCGCGCGCCAACTGAATCTCGCGCCAGATATTTTCGCTCGCCATTGCCGATCCACCACCGGAGTTGATCCGCAACACGATGGCCTTGACCTCCTCGTCCTCGCGGATCTCGCGGAGCAGGCGCGCGTACGCTTCCCCGCTGATGGTGCCGGGCTGGTCATCGCTGTCCACGATATTGCCCTCGGCGTAGACCACGGCGATCTTGTCGTCCGAGCGGGCGTTCTCGGGTTTGAGCTTCTTGGCGTAGTCCTCGAAGGCGACCGTATTAATGTCGTCGTCCGCTCCGAGCCCGAGGCGCTCGCGAATATTGTCAAGCACCTGGTCCTTGTAGAGGAGGCCGTCCACGAGACGCGCGGCGAGGGCGGCGCTATCGCTGCGTACGGTAAAATTCTCAGCGAGGGCATTGATCTCCGCGGGAGAAATGTCGCGACTCGCGCCGACCTCCTCGGTGTAGATCCGCCAGAGGTCCTCCAGGAAGATTCGGGTCTGGAGTCGGTTCGAGTCCGAGATCCCGTTGCGAAAGAAGGGTTCGCCGGCGCTCTTGAAGTCACCGGCGTAAAAGACATTGATATTCACGCCGAGCTTGTCGAGGGCGTCCTTGAAGAATGGCAGCGTGGCCCCAAAGCCACGCACATCCACCGAGCCGGTTGGGTTTAGGTATACGCCGTCGGCGGCGCTCGCGATGTAGTACCCACCCTGGCCGTAGTTAAGGGCGTGTGACACCACGAACTTACCGCTTTCGCGAAAACGCTCCACGGCGTGACGGAGGGTGGTGGCAGAGGCAGGGGCAAGGCGTGCGTCGTCGACGTCGAGGTAGATGCCCTTGATGTCGTCGTCATCCGCGGCCAAGGCCATGGCCCGCGTCATGTCGTGCAGGCCGTAAATGTGCTTGTCCTGAAAGCTGAACGCCGCCTGTTGCACGTTGTCGCGCAGCTCCGGGACCGTGCCTGGCTTTAAGACCAAAACCGTGTTAGCTTCCAAGTTGACGCTGTCGTCGTCGAAGGCAGCCGCGAGTCGCGACACCGAGATCACGCCAACGAGGACCAGTACGCCGAGCGCGAGGAAGGTGCCCAGACAGGACGCGAGCAGGAGTTTGAAGAAATTGCCCATGTATATAAGTTTGGCGTCGCGGGGTACGGGAGGGATCGTTCGGACGGCCTTGCGGCAAAACTAGCACTTCCCGGGCCGCTACCCCCGGAGACTCGACGTATCCACAAACTGACCCGACGAGCGCCTCCCATATACATTTGGCTTAATGCTTGCACGGGCAGCGCTGCGTAGCTCCCTCACCGCGGGTGGCTCCCTCATCCCGTACACGCCTCCCGACCGGACAGTGGTGTGCGACACTCACTCGGTATGCCCCACAGCTCAGAGAGCCGAACCCTCACGCTCCTCAGGAAGTCTGGTCTGCGCACTTTCGTATGCGCTGCCTCGCTGCTCGGCGCTTCAATCCCAACAACGGCCCAGCTCGTGGTCCGCAACGCCGTCAACGCCCCGTATACTCCGGAGGCGCTGATCCGGGATGTGTTCCTCGGTGGGGGAGTGGAAATCGTGAGTGTCAAGTACGATGGCGCGAAATCGGCCCTCGGGTACTTCGAGGACGGTCAGGGACCGGTCGGACTCCGCAAGGGGCTAGTCCTCACCACCGGCGAAGCCCAGACTAGCCCCGGCACCTTCGGCGCGGATGCCGCCAGCCAGGAGAACGCCCAGCACGACAACGCTTCAACGGTGCGAGATCCTAACCTCGAACTAATCGTACCATACTTCCTCCCCGGTTCGGCGAGCCCGAACATCCTCAACGTCGCCCGCTACACCATCACCTTCGTCCCGAAGGGCGACCGCGTGAGCTTCCGCTACGTCTTTGCCTCTGAGGAGTACCCAGACTTCGTCTGCTCGGAGTACAACGACGTTTTCGGGTTCTTCATCAGCGGCCCCGGATTCAACGGCCCGTACCAGAACGGAGGCGTCAACATCGCGACCGTCCCGGGGACTTCGCCACCGCTTCCGGTGACGATCAATTCGATTAACGGCGGCGTAGTCGGTGTCTCTGGCGATGCGGGTTTCTGCTCCGGAGGTCTCGGCTCACTCAGCAACAGCGCCTTTTACCGCGATAACCAAACCACCGGGACGTTTCCAGTCTACGATGGCCTCACGCGCGTCCTCACCGCGGAGGCAAACGTCGTGCCCTGCGAGACCTACACCATCCAGATCACGATCGGCGACGTACGGGATGCAGCCTACGATTCCGGCGTATTCCTCGAGGCCGAGAGTTTTAGCGCCGCGCGGATCGAAGTGAGCCTCGAGACGCCGTCGCTCGGGAACGAACTCGCTGAAGGTTGCGAACCGGCGATCGTAACGTTTGGCTTCAACGACGTCGCCGCTGTAGATCGGGAGATCTTCTTCGTGACCGGCGGCACGGCGCAATCCGGACTCGACTACGTCCCCCTGCCGAACTCGGTGACGGTTGCGGCGGGACAGCGGTCGGCGAGTTTCTCCGTTCAAGCGCTCGTCGACGGCCTCGTCGAGGGCCCCGAGAGCCTCACGTTCGAGGTCCAGACCGATCCGTGTGCCACGAGCTCCCTCACGCTATACCTAGTGGACCGGACGATCGTCCCCGTCCCCCCAATGCGAGACACGGTATTCTGCCCCGGGCAGGCGGTCCAGTTGGACGCCACACTCAACATAGGCGTCGACCAGCCGAAGACCTTTCGCAACACCGTCCCTATGGCGGTTATCGTCCACAATGTCGCCCAGACCCGAGACATCCAGGTGGCCGGCGTCTACCCCGACGTCTTACATCGCGGCGCCCTGGCCCAGGTGTGCATCGACTACTCACACGATCGGCCAGAGGACCTCGACATCTTCCTTTACGCGCCCTCGGGCAAGGCGCTGGAGCTTAGCACCGACAACGGCGGCAGTAGCGCTGGGGCGGGCAAAATGTGTTTCACGGTCGACGCCACTCGACTCATCAGTGACCCGGCGAACGCTCTTCCGCTCAACGGCGACTACTCTCCGGAGGGCGATTGGGCCTCGTTCTTCGGCGCAGGAGGGCCCATCAACGGCACCTGGCGCCTCCAGGTCACCGACGATACCAACGGCCGATTCGGGGTTATCCGCAGCTGGTCCATCACTTTCAGACCCAAGTACACCCTGCGTTACCGCTGGTCGCCGGCGGCGGGTCTGTCGTGTACCGAGTGCCCAAACCCGGTCGCGAACCCTGGCGCGAGTACGACCTACACCGTGAGCGTAAGCGACAGCTACGGGTGTGTCGAAAGTGGCACCGTCCGCGTCGGGGTGTCCCAGCCTACGGCGAAGCCCGTGGTCACGTGTACGCCTGGCTTCGACAGAATAGTCTATCGGTGGCCCGCGGACGCGTCCGCGAAACGGTTCGAGGTGAGTGTCGACGGAGGTCCCTTCGGTAGCGTAGGAACGGCACTCGAGTACACGGTAGCGGGACTAGGGGTGGGCCAGAGCGTCACGTTGGTGGTGCGCGCCGTAGGCTCCTGCGAGGTCACCACGGGGAGCATGGCGTGCACCACGCAGGCCTGCCCGACCATTAACCTTTCCGGGGGAAGCACTCCTGTGAGCTGCCATGGCAACGCCGACGGCCGCATCAACGTGAGTGCCTCCGGCGGGGTAGCACCATATCGATTCGTGCTCGGTGTTGACACGTTGCCCTCCGGCAACTTTATAGGACTCACGGCGGGGAGCTACGGGCTCACCGTAGTCGACGTCAACAGCTGCGTCGCACGGCAAACCTTCGTGGTCGAAGAGCCCTCGGCCATAACGGTAACTATCACCACGGCTGGACCCGGGAGCTGCGGCGCGCCCTATATCTCCAGTGCGGCAGTCAACGGGGGCCGGGGAGCGCCATACAAATTTACCTGGAGCGATGCGCAGGATGGGCCGGTGGCAAGTTTTAGCGCAAGCGGAACCTACTATCTCATCGTGCGGGACCTCAGCGGGTGTGAGGTACGAGATTCCGTCACGGTAGCCTACCCGGCGCCGCTCAAGGCCGCTTATACCATCGAGCCGGTCTCTTGTGCTGGCGCCGCGGACGCGCGCATCGTGGTGGCGGCGAGCGGTGGACAGGGCGCCTACACCTACAGCATCGGCGCAGGCCTGCAAACGCTACCGAGCTTTGGTGGCTTGGTGGCGGACGTGCCGTACAAAGTACAGGTGAGCGACGGCCTGTCCTGCCGCACCGACACCACGATCACGCTCGTCGAACCGGCCGCCCTCACGATAGCCTTTACCGTGCGCGACCTGGCGTGCTTCGAGGACCGGACCGGCGCCGTACGCGGGGCGGTAGCCAACGCTCGTGGTCCTCTGTCTTACGCCTGGACTCCCGCGGCGGGAACGCGCGACTCCATCACGCGCGTGGCTGCGGGTGACTACACGCTCACCGCCACGGATAGCGCAGGTTGTGCGGCGAGTGCCGTGGCCGTGGTGCGGGAGCCGCGGCAACTCGCGGTAACGGCGACCCCGGAGGCCATACGTTGCGCAGGGGACAGCACGGGCCGGGTCCAACTTAGAACGATGGGCGGGACGGGGCCATTTAGCTTTAGCGTGAATAGCGCTCCTGCGCAAAACGACAGTCTCTTCGGAGGTTTGTCGGCGGGAGGATACCGTTTCGAAGTTCTGGATGCAAAGGGCTGCTTCTTCGGAGTCAGTGCGTCCGTTGCGGCACCACTCGCGATCTCGGCTTCCCACCAGGTCAGGGTCATCACCTGTGCGGGCGCCCGCAATGGCGGGATAGATCTCGCGGTCGCTGGCGGCACTGCGCCGTACACCTACCGGTGGAGTGACGGCGCGACTACCGAGGATCGGAGTGGCCTCGGCGAGGGCCGCTACGTAGTGAAGATCGAGGACGCCAACGCATGTAGCGTCGACTACGAAGTGATTCTCGATTCGCCACTTCCCGTAAAGCTCAACGGTGCGCAGACCAACGTCAGCTGTTACGACTACAGAGACGGCAAGATCTCGACGACCCCAAGCGGCGGCCGTTCGCCGTACGAATACACTTGGATGGGTCCAAACAATTACGCCTTCTTCGGGCCACAACCAAGTGATCTCGCTGCCGGAGACTACACGCTGAGCCTCCGCGACGCATATGGCTGCCGCGTTGACACGGCTTTCGTGATTCCGCAACCGGCCGCCCTCGCTTTGCAGACCAACGTCGGAGACACTGTCTGTGCTGGCGCAAGGAATGGCCGGGCGGACGTCGCTGTCGCCGGTGGTACGGCGCCTTTCTCCTACCGCTGGAGCAGTGGAGAACGCACGACCAACGCGAGGGAGTTGGCGCCAGGATTGGCGAGCGTAGAAGTGGTAGATGCCCAGGGCTGCGTGTCACGCGACAGCGTTGCCGTGCTGGCCCTCGAGCCAATAACGATTCTACTCACTCAGACCCCGGTGGCCTGCTACCGGGACAGCAACGGCCGCGCCGAAGTCGCGCGCCTGAGTTATGGCTCGCGGCCCGCGGCCCTCACGGCCTTCTCCTATACCTGGCGTGGGTTCCGGGATTCCACACGCGCTAGACTTACGGGGCTGGTCGGACGCCAGGAAGCGATCGTCACGGCGGTGGATGCTCGCGGCTGCACGGTCACCGACTCCATCGTAATTGGTGAGCCTTCGCCGCTAGAAGTCCGCGTCGCCCTCCTCCAAGACGTATCGTGTTACGGCGGTAGCGACGGCGCCGCCCGGGCCGAGGTGACCGGGGGCACCTCTCCGTATAGTTTTGCGTGGTCCGCGGACGGACTCGCGACACAGACCCACCTGGGACTTGCCGCCGGTAGCTTTACCGTCGCAGTGACCGACGGGGGGGGGTGCTCGGACTCCGCGCAGGTCACGATTCGACAAGCGGATAGCCTCGTCGCGATTCTTACGCCGATAGGCGTGAATTGCTTCCGGCCGAATAGCGGCAATCTCACGGCTCTCGCCCGTGGGGGGAACCTCCCGTACGAGTACCGCTGGTCACACGGTCCGACGACGCCGCGGCTGGACAGCATCACGGCGGGCACGTACACGCTCACCCTAACGGACGCCAAGGGATGTGTCTACGTCGACTCGTCGACTGTGGTCGGTGACATTGCGGTGGAGCTCAGCGTTGATGCAACGGACGCAACCTGCGCCGGCGAGACCGATGGCAGCATAGCTGCCGTCGCCTCCGGCGGGCGTGGGCCTTACTTGTATCGACTGCGCGGCGAGCCGTTTACTCGCTTTGGTGACTTCCGCTTCCTCGCGCCCGGGGACTACGTCATCGAGGCCAAAGATCGCAACGGCTGTCCTAGCCCACCTACGCAGGTAAAGATCGAGGAGCCGCAAGCCCTTTTCGTCGAGGCCGGTGGGAGCTACGAGGTGGAGCTTGGGGACTCCGTTACCCTCGCGGCAAGTGTATTCAATGCCGTGGGCGAAGTGGGCTTCACGTGGCTGCCGAACGACGAGGCGCTGTTCAGTTGCCATACGTGTCAGTCGACCACTCTCCGCCCCACCTATCAGGGGAGCATCCGCGTACTAGCGGTTGACAGTCGCGGGTGCGCGGCCGAGGACGTGATACCGATCCGGGTAAAGAGGACAGTCTCGATCCTCGTGCCCACGGGCTTCACCCCCGACGCCGACGGTCGAGACGACTTGCTGCTCGTGCATGGGCGGACCGGAACGCAGATAAGAAGCTTTCAGGTGTTCAATCGTTGGGGTGAGATGGTTCACGAGAGTGGCAGGTTCGCAGTCAACCAGCCGACCGGCGGGTGGGATGGAACTTACCACCAGCGCGGGGCCCCAGCCGGGACTTACATCTGGAGGGTGGAGGCGGAGTTCTTCGACGGTTCTACTGAGGTGATCACTGGTCAAACTACCCTCATTAGGTAGGTCCGTAGCTGCGGACTGCTACATTTGCCCCCATGCCAAAACTCCTTCAGGCGCTGCAACAGCGCTCCTTCGAGTCGCCCCGGCAGCAGGTTATCCTCAACGTGCTGCTCACCTCGGGCCTCATCAGGGGCGGTAGCGCCGCAGCCGTCAAACCGCTCGGCATCACCTGGCAACAATTCAATCTAATGCGCATCCTCCGGGGCCAGGGCGGCAAGCCTGCGTCGATGCGTATGCTCCAGGAGCGGATGCTCGATCCGCAGAGCAACGCGAGCCGCTTAGTCGACAAACTTGAGGGTAAGAAATACGTGATCCGCGAGACCTCCCCCCTCGACCGCCGACAGGTGAGCGTTCTGTTGACGCAAGACGGGGAGCGAGTTTTGGCCGATGCCTCCACAAAGATGTCGGCGTACACCAAAGACCTCGGTGGAGACCTGTCCGACGCTGAACTGACGGCGTTATCGGATCTACTGGACAGATTTCGCGACGGCTTCCAAACGCAACCTTAGCCTTTGGCGCTCAACATCTTGCGCCAAGCAAATATCTCGGTCATAGCCGCAATCGGCGTGAGGTTGTCGAGATCCAAATCCTCAAGCGCGGAGCGGAGCTTGGCGGCCTTCGGGTCCCCGGCCTCGAAAATACTAAGCTGCATGGGGCGCGTGATCCGCTCGGCCTGCACTTGGACCATCCCCGGCATGCCCGTTTCCGCGCTCTCGTGGGCCTCTTCCCCGATGCCTTGCTCCATGCGCTGACGCTCAAGTTGCGCCAACACTTCCCCGGCGCGCACGATGATCGAGGTCGGCATCCCGGCCATTCGGGCGACGTGGATCCCGAACGAGTGCCGCGACCCGCCGTCAGTGAGCTTGCGAAGGAAAATAACGCGGTCTCCAAGCTCCTGGGTCGAGACGTGCATATTGTGCACGCCCGGTAGCCGGCTCGCTAGGGCATTAAGTTCGTGGTAATGCGTGGCGAATAGCGTTTTCGGGCGGGCCTCGGTAAGTGCGTGCAGATATTCGGCGATGCTCCAGGCGATACTGACGCCGTCGAACGTCGAGGTCCCGCGGCCGATCTCGTCAAGGAGCACGAGGCTTCGCGGGCCGACGTTGTTCATGATCGAGGCCGTCTCATTCATCTCCACCATGAACGTTGACTCGCCACCCGACAGGTTATCGCTCGCGCCGACGCGGGTGAACACTTTGTCGACCAGGCCTATATCCGCCGAGTCGGCGGCCACGAAGCAACCGATCTGCGCCATAAGTACGGCGAGCGCGGTCTGGCGGAGGATGGCCGACTTGCCCGACATATTCGGCCCCGTGATCATGAGGATCTGGCGCCCCTCCGGGTCGAGCGAAATGTCGTTGGGCACGTAGGCATTGCCCGGCTTGAGACCGGCCTCAATGACGGGGTGTCTCGCGGCCCTGAGCTCGAGGGCGAACCCGAGATTCAGTTTCGGCTGCACCCATGAGCGACGCTTCGCCAGGTGCGCGAATCCCCACAGCACGTCGAGCTGCGCCAGGAGGTGAGCGCTGTGTTGTAGTCGCACCACGTAGCCTTTCGCATAGTCGAGCAGGCGCGCGAAGATCTCCTCCTCTCGCTCCTGGATCTTGTCGCCCGCCCCGAGGATTCGCTCCTCGAGAACCTTGAGTTCGTCCGACACGTAGCGCTCGGCGTTAGAGAGGGTCTGTTTGCGGTGCCACCCCTCCGGCACGAGATCCTGGCCCTTGTAGCGGTTGGTGACCTCGAAGTAGTAGCCGAAGACATTATTAAAGCCAACCTTCAGGGAGGTGATCCCGGTGGCGACTACCTCGCGCTGCCGCAGCTCATCGAGGAGGCCCTGGGCGTTGATCACGTCGGAACGCCAGGCGTCGAGCTGCCCATCCACCCCATCGGCGATCAGGTCGCCCTTCGAGATGAGGGCTGGGGCATCGGGGGAGAGCTCCCCGCCAATGCGGACCGCCAGCTCGCTGCAGGGGTCGAGCTGCGTGAGGACCTCCCTCAGCGCCGTACTCTCGGTGGGGAGTGACACTATCTCCGGTACCTGCCGCAGGGCACGGAGGAGTTGCCAGAGCTCCCGCGGCGTGGCGCGCTGCGTGGCGACCTTGCCGACGAGGCGTTCGAGGTCCCCGACCGACTTGAGAAGTTGTTGAAGCCGGTCCGCTGCCGCTACGTCGCTCGCGAGCGTCGCTACGATGTGGTGGCGGCGCTCGATCTGGGCCAGATCCGTGAGCGGGAGCAGGAGCCACCGCCGCAAGAGGCGCGCCCCCATAGGCGTCTGCGTGGCGTCGAGTTCGTCCACCAACGCCCGACCGCCGGAACTACTAGGCTCCACGAGTTCGAGATTGCGGACCGTGAAGCGGTCGAGCCATACGTGCTGCTCCGGCGAGAGCCTACGGATGGTAGCCAGGTGGGAGAGCTGCGCCTGCTTGGCCTGGGTGAGGTAGTGGAGCACGGCCCCGGCTGCGGTCTGCAGCAGCGGTTCGGCTTCCATCCCAAATCCGCGCAAACTGGCGACGCGGAATTGCTCGACGACCTTGCCGTGCGCGTACGCCGGCTCGAAAATCCAGTCCTCCAGCGGGTAGGCGTAGTATTCGTCCCCGTATAGCTGCTCCCAGGATTTGCGGAAGCCTTTCGGCAAAACAACCTCCGAGGGCTGCATGCCCTGAAGCAGCTTGTCGAGGTAGGCGCGGTCGCCCTGCGCAACGAGGAACTCCCCGGTCGACACGTCGACGAAGGCCAGGCCGAATCGATCCCCGCTGGGGTCGGGGGCCACGGCGGCGAGGAAGTTGTTACGCTTCTGTTCAAGCAGATTATCCCCCTGCGCTATCCCCGGAGTGATCAACTCGGTGATCCCGCGGCGTACGACCTTCCGCTCCTTGCTCGGCTTCTCGAGCTGCTCGCAGAGCGCCACCCGGAACCCGGCCCGCACGAGCTTCGGGAGGTAGACCTCGAGGGAGTGGTACGGGAATCCCGCGAGCGGGACATCCGAACCGCCGTTGTTGCGGCTCGTGAGCGTGATCCCGAGCACGCCCGCGGCTCGCTCGGCGTCCTCGCCGAAGGTTTCGTAAAAGTCGCCGACCCGGTAGAGGAGGATCGCATCGGGGTGCTCCGCCTTCATCTCGGCGTACTGCCGCATGAGGGGCGTCACCTTGCCGCTAGATTTCGCCATATAGAGCGGGCAAGGTAGCGACACACGTAGCTGCGTACTTTCGCCTCCGCCGTCTCTCAAATTAGCCTACATGCGCCTCTCTAGAAAATGTATCTCACTCGAAGCAACCTGCTTTGCGCTCGTGATCCTCGCCGGCGCCAACTGCCGCGGCACCGAGCGCGCCCGCGCCGGCGACGACGCTACGCGGGTGTCGGAGACCGTAAGCTCCACCGGTGCGGTCTCGATGGACGACCCGCTGGTGGCGCCGGGGCATGTGAGTGAGCAAGCCTTCGCGGACCTCACCTACCTCGCGAGCGACGAGATGCGCGGGCGCTACACCGGGACCGCCGAAAACCGGGCGGCCGCCGCCTACATCGCGGAGGTGTTCGAGCGCGCCGGCGCAACGGCCGTCACCGGACAAACGATTCGATCGACGGTGCGACTTATTGACCGCGAGGCCGTGACGGAGGCTTCGGTAGGTTTTGGCGGAAGCCTACAGCGGCACAGCAAGCTCGAACTCCCCGGCACCCTCCTACCTATAACCCGTTTCGCCGTCGAGCTTGAGGCGGCTGCGGTGTACCTGCCCGAGGCCTCGCTCGGCGTAGCGACGGCGGCGCAGGTGAAGGGAAAGATCGTCGTGACCGATGCCGGCGGGGACACCGCGCCAGCCGATCCGCGCGCCTGGCTGGACCTGGCTCGCAAGAAGAGAATCGCGCTCGAGAAGCTAGGGGCCGCAGGACTCGTCGAGGTGTATCGCTCGCAGATGATCCCGTTCAAACGACTCGTCGAGGGCGTTAACACTGCGGGGATGACGCTCGACGATGGCGGGGCCAACGGGATACCGCTGCTCTGGGGGCCCGACGGGGAGGCCTTCGCGGCCTTGCGCAAATCAAAGCCGAGTGACGATCCCCGGGTTCGGATCTCCGTAAAGGGTGTACGCGAGGAGAGGATCGTTTCCGACAACGTGATCGCGGTGCTCCCGGGTACCGACCCGTCGCTCGCCAGTGAGTACATCGCGGTGACGGCGCACTTCGATCACATCGGCGTCATCGTCGTGCCTGGGCTCATCGATTCGATCAACAACGGCGCCCGCGACAACGGTATGGGCACGGCGGCCCTCCTTGAGGTCGCCCGCCGCTGGAAGGCCAATCCCGGCAGACGCCCACTCCTGCTCATGGCCTGGACGGCTGAGGAGGTCGGCCTACTCGGGAGTGGCTACTGGGCAGAACACCCGACCATTCCCTTGTCGCGTATCAAGTTCAACTTCAACCTCGATGGCGCCGGCTACGACGACACCACCGGCGTGACCATCAACGGCTACGGCCGAACCAGCGCGCAGGCGACTATCGATGCGGCTGTCGCCAAAACCGGCCTCGCCGCCATGCCCGACCCCGTGCCGCAGTACGGCCTGTTCCGCCAGTCGGACAATTACAGCCTCGCCGCCAAGGGCATCCCGGCAATCAATATGGCGCCGGGCTTCGGTGGCTTCTCTGAGGAGCTGATGAAGTACTACCACCAGCCCGCCGACGAGATTACGGCCGTCGACCCACGCTACCTCCAGCGGTATGCCGATGCTGCCGTAGCTGTCGCGAAGGCCTTGTCGGACATGGATGAATTGCCCGGTTGGGTGGCCGAGGACGAGTTTGCTCCCGTAGCGAAACAATTATACGCACAGTGACTCACGGTCTACGAATCGAACTCGCCTTCCTGCTCGCCTTGTTGGGAAGCCTACATTTAATAGGTCAGACGCGCGGCGCGGAGCCCTTCTCGCCCTACAGTTGGCGGGCAGCCTGGATCGCGCACCCAAGTGCTTCTGCGAGTGCGTACGGGGTCTACGAGTTTACCCGCGAGTTCGATGCCGACACAATCCCGAGCGAGCTGTGGGTTCGCGTGTCGGGCGATAATCGCTACCGGCTGCGCGTCAATGGCGTCGAGGTCTGCGAAGGACCGCAGTCCGGAGACCTGCAACACTGGCGCTACGCCCGGCTCGATATCGCGGGGCACCTACGGGTCGGCGGGAACGTGATCTCGGCCCGGGTGTGGAACTACGGCGATCTGCGACCCGTCGCCATGCAATCTTCGGGCACCGCTTTCGTCCTCGAGGTGGAGGGGGAAGATGTGTACGGATTGGGCACCGGACCGGTTTGGTCTGTCGCGCACGACCTTCGCTACGCGCCTTTCGTCAGCGATAGCTTCCGGCGGAGCACGTACGTCGCCGTGGCACCGGGCGAGCAGGTCGATCAGGCACGAGACATGGGCCTTGCCGCGCCTGCCGCCTTTGCCGCGCGGGCCGTCGGCTACGGTCAGGGCACCGACGGGGGTAGACTTTTGGAGTGGGATGGGATCGACTATAGCGCCTACTCGCGCGAGGGAGATGCCGGAGGCGATGGCCACGCGGCGTCTAAACTGTTGGTCTCCGGAGAACTTCAGCTCGTGGCCATCGACGGGGTGCCGGTGGGCGACCGCTTGGTAGACGGTAGCGTTCCGGCGTTTTCGCGAAAGCGTTACCTCTACCGGAGCTCGGAACTCCGCAATGGCACCCTGGAGGGCATCGGCGCCGGTCCCGGCGGGAGAGGTGCCAAGATCACCATCACATACGCGGAATCTCTGGTGGATAGTCTCAACCAGAAGCACCATCGCGACAGCATTGTCGGTAAGCACATTTTCGGCCTGCGCGACGTGGTGGCGCTGGATGGCAACGCTCGGCCCGTCGAATTCCTCACCTGGCGCACCTGGCGCTACGTGGAACTCGACGTCCGGACGCAGGCGCAGCCCCTGGCGATGCCTAGCGCGCTCACGTACTCCCGCAGGAGCTATTTCGCTGCGCTCGCCGCCGAGCTATCCACCCCGCAGGCGCCCGAACTGGAGCGCATTTTTGCCACCGGGCTCCACACTGCGGAATCGTGCCTCGTCGAGACGTTCATGGACTGCCCTTATTACGAGCGTCTACAGTACCTCGGCGACACCCGCATCCAGGCCCTCATCCGACTCTACAACAGTGACGACGATCGGCCGGTGCTGAGGGCGATCCGGGATTTCGATCGCTCACGCACGCCCGAGGGCCTTACGCAGAGCCGGTTCCCGAGCCAGTGGATGCAAGTGATACCGCCGTTCTCGCTGTTTTGGGTCGGGATGATCGGCGACTACCACCGCATTCGCGGCAACGACGAGCTCGTGGTCGAGGTCCTGCCCGGCATCCGGGAGGTCCTCGACTGGCACCAGGAGCGGCTCCGGCCCGACGGCTTGCTCACCAGGCTGCCGTGGTGGAATTTTGTGGACTGGACCGACGAGTGGGCCTGGAACCCGGTCCTTTCCAACGGGGGCGTGCCGCCGGAGGACGCGGAGGGCGGGAGCGTCCTGCTGACGCTGCAATACGCTTACGCCCTGCGCGAGGCTGTGGACCTGCTTGCTCAGCGCCAGCCGGACCTCGCCGGGCGCTACGACGAGCGGCGGAGGGAGGTGCTGGAGGCTTGCGCCAAAACCATCGACCTCACTCGCGGCTACTACCCGGACGCCCAAGGGATCGCGAGCTTCTCTCAGCACACGCAGATCATGGCTGTTTTGGCAGGGGCGTACGATGATCGGCTGGCCGACGGTCGTCGGCTGATGGAGTCGGTCCTGTCGGACACCTCGCTCATCCAAACCACGTATTACTACCGATTCTTCCTCATCGAAGCGCTCGCCAAGCTCGGTATGGCCGACCTGTACCTCAGCCAGCTCGGCCCATGGCGCGAGCAGCTCGCCCTCGGCCTCACAACCTTCGCCGAGAAGCCTGACCCGACCCGCAGCGACTGCCACGCCTGGAGCGCCTCACCGAGCTATCACCTGCTGCGGCTGGTCGGCGGGGTCGACATCCGCGAAGGGGGTAGGGTAGTGGACTTCGCGCCGCAGCTCGGGGACCTGCGCAATCTAGAGTTGGTGATACCGCACCCGGGCGGGGACATTCGGGCTAGCTACATAGTAGCGCCATCGGGGGGGATCACCGCCGAGCTCGTTTTGCCGAAAGGCGCGACCGGGACCTTTGCCTGGCGCGGCCGCACCAAAAGCCTAGGGCCCGGCGCACAGACGGTCGCCATCGAGTAAGTTCGGCCCATGGCCTTAACTACGCTCGACTGGCTCATCGTCTTTGGCTCGCTGCTCATCTCGCTCGCGATCGGACTCTACGCTAGCCGTAGCAGTGGGAAGAGCGGGGCCGAATTCTTCCTCAGCGGCCGCAATATGCCCTGGTGGCTCCTCGGCGTCTCCATGGTAGCGACCACCTTCGGGGCGGACACCCCCAACCTCGTCACCCAGCTCGTTCGCGAGAACGGGGTGGCCGGCAACTGGGTGTGGTGGGCGTTCCTACTCACCGGTATGCTCACCACTTTCGTCTATGCGCGGTTGTGGCGGCGCTCGGGCGTGACCACCGATTTAGAATTCTACGAGCTGCGCTACAGCGGCAAGATCGCGAGCTTTCTGCGGGGCTTCAGAGCCGTCTACCTCGGGGTTATCTTCAACGTCATCGTCATGGGCACCGTGTGCCTGGCGGGCGTTAAGCTCGGCTCGGCGCTGCTGGGCCTGTCGGCAATCGAGACCTTGCTGATCACGAGTGCCATCACGGTAGCCTACTCTGCCTTCGGAGGACTTCGGGGCGTAATCCTCACCGACTTTTTCCAGTTTGGCCTCGCAATGATTGGCTCGGTGGGGGCGGCGATCTACATCCTCGGGATGCCGGAGATCGGCGGGCTAACGGGTCTGCTGTCCCACGAGCAAGTCATCTCGCGGCTCCCGCTCGTCCCCGACTTCGGTGATCCGTCGCAGTACATCCCGCTACTGCTCGTGCCCCTCGCGGTGCAGTGGTGGGCGAGCTGGTATCCCGGCGCCGAGCCCGGCGGCGGCGGCTATATCGCCCAGCGTATGCTGGCGGCCAAGAGCGAAGGTCACGCCCTCGGCGCCACGTTCTTCTTTAATGTGGCCCACTACGCGGTGCGGCCCTGGCCGTGGATCTTAGTCGCGCTGGCCAGCCTCGTGCTCTACCCGGAGACGGCCGATCTCGCGAGCGCCTTCCCGGACCTGGCCCCGGGCCAGATCCAGGCGGACCTGGGCTACCCGATCATGCTCAAGCTGCTGCCGAGCGGACTTCTCGGCGTCATGGTCGCTTCCCTGACTGCGGCCTTGATGAGCACGCTCAGTACCCACCTCAACTGGGGTTCGTCCTACCTCGTCAACGACGTCTACGTGCGCTTCGTCAAGCCCGACGCTACCGGGGCAGACCAAGTGAGGATGGGGAGAATTACCACCCTGGTCTTGATGGCCCTCGCGCTGGGCTTTGCGCTCCTGCTGGAGTCGGCGCTTTCGGGCTTCAACATTTTGCTGCAAATCGGCGCCGGTACGGGTTTGATCTTCATCCTCCGCTGGTTGTGGTGGCGCATCAACGCCTACTCCGAGCTGGCCGGCATGGTGATCAGCTTCGCGGTAGCGATCTATTTCGCCAACGTGCACGAGCGACTCGGGTTTCAGCCGCTCGAGGGACACGTCCAATTGTTGATCGGGGTGGCCTTCACGACCGTGGGCTGGCTCGCGGTGACACTCGTGACCGAACCCACGGACCCGGCCGTCCTCAGGTCATTCGTCGAGCGAGTTCGCCCTCCGATGTGGGGTTGGCGGAACGCTCCAGGCGTTTCCGGTATTCAGCCATTCATGCACCCCACTACGTTTTCGCAGCAACTGCTGGCGGCGGTGCTGGGGGTCTTGATGGTGTACGGGTGTCTGTTCGGGTTTGGCTACTGGCTATACGGAGAACCGGGGCCAGCCCTCATCGCGGCGGTGATCGCCCTGGTCTGTGGGTTCGGCGTTTACATCCTCGTGAAGCGTGGCCGGGTCTAGACGAGGAGATTGCAGCCCCGCACGACGCTGCGGTCGACGCGGCCAAGTACGTCGAAGGTGCCATCCGCGTAGACGCGACCTAAATCTTCGGTCTGTATGAAGGCGCAGGTATCGACATTGGCGAGGTCGACGACGTTGAGCGCGCCCTGTCCTCCCGGCGGCAGCAGTGCCATGGGATCGCCGAGTTCTCGGGCGGTCACCCGCATCGTCTGGGCGTGCTGGAATCCCCCTTCGCCGAGGAGGTAGGCCTGGGACGAGAGCTCGGTCATGCCGTACTCGCTGTAGATCGGCACTGCGAAAGCGACCGCGAGGGCGGCGTGCAGTTGTCCCCGCGTGAGCTCCGGTCCGCGACCTTTCATACCGCCGGTCTCCATGACGATGGAGCCTTTCGGCAAAACCAATCGGTCGTGCCGCGCGAGGTCGAGTAGCGCGAAGGTCACCCCCCACAACAATATCTTGCCCCCGCGAGCGCTCGTTTTGGCGACAGCCGCCCTCAAACCTGGGCTATCGTCGAGGAAGAAACCCGAACCCGGCGCCGCGCGAGCCACGAGGTGATCCACCATGTCGATCAACCCAGAGTCACCTCGCTCCAGATAGCCTGGCAGGAGCGCGACGATGGTAAACTCCGCCGGATCACCGACTAGGGTAATAAACGTCCGCAGGCAACCCGCGCGGTAGTCCGCCAAACTCCGCACCGGCATCTTGCTAGTCTGCGAGCCCGTAGTGCCACTGCTGCGAAAGACGCCCTCCGCTTCCCACCGACCCGTCCGAGCGTCGTGACCGCGGAAGAGCGCGATCGGAAGAGAGGGGATCTGTCGCCACGTGCCCGGACGAAGCTCGAACTGGTGACTTAGCTCCAGCCACCGGCGGTAAGTAGGATTTCGGACGCGCTGCAGCGCGAAGACCTCCATTGCGACGGCTTCGAACTCCTCGGAGGTGCAGTTGTGGATACGCTGGCGTAAGGATTTCGAATCGGGAGACACCGGCGGGATTACTTTCGGCGTTGCATGGGCATGCCGTCGCGTAACTACATTTTCGTCCTCGCTTGGTTGATGATTGCCTTTGCCGCGAGCGCATGCCTGAGCCCACCGGATTACCCCGATACGCCGGAGGTAGAGTTTATCAGCCTCTCGAGAGACACACTCGACCAGGACTTTAACCGGAAGGACTCGCTGGGAGTAAGGATCAAGAGTCTGTTTCTCACGGTGGGTTTTACGGACGGGGACGGGGACATCATCGTCGACGACACCACTTTCTCGGTGTTCATCCTCAATCGCGTAACGCGAGATACGCTGGCGCCCTTCCAGATTGACGCAATCGAAACGGCGGGGTTGGAGAATGGCATCAACGGCGAGTTCAGGTTGCTCGTGCCTACGACGTGCTGTACGTACCCGGAGACCTTAAACGCTTTCCCCTGCAACCCGAGCGCCGATTTCCCAATAGACCGGCTGCTCCTGGAGATCTACATGGTCGACCGCGCGGGGAATGAGAGCAACCACGCCGAGGTGCCGCCGATCACCCTCCGCTGCAACTGAGTAGGTCTGCCCGGCCTAAGCCAGCCACTGTACCCCCTTCCGGAGGAGTGCCTGCGTCTCGGCCTCCGGGCCTCCGGGGGCGAATCTATGGTCGTAAACCCAGTTGGCTTGTGGCGGCATGCTCATGAGGATGCTCTCTGTGCGGCCGTCGGTCTCGAGGCCGAACTTCGTGCCGCGATCCCAAACGAGATTAAACTCCACGTAGCGCCCCCGTCGTAGCCCCTGCCAGCCGCGGTGACTTTCGTCAAAACTGCGATGGCGGTGAGTGGCCGCCTGCGCGCCGTAGGCCGGGACGAAGGTCCGGCCGACCGCCAAGCCGAAGGCCAGCAGGCGATCGAAGTCCGGCGCCCGGAGTCGGTCGTAGAAGATGCCACCGATCCCCCGCGTCTCCTGGCGGTGCGGGAGGAAAAAATATTCGTCGGCCTGAGCCTTAAAAAGTGCGTAGTCCGCACATGCGGAGTGCGCCTCGCAGGTTGCCTTCAAACGCGCATGAAACTCGCGCGCCGAATCCTCCTCCACGTAGTGTGGCGTCAGGTCGATGCCTCCGCCGAACCACCATGCCCCTCCCTCCAACTCGAAGTAGCGAACATTCATGTGGATGATGGGCATCCAAGGATTGCGGGGGTGCAGCACGCTACTTACTCCCGTCGCGAAGAACTCGCCGGCCGTGGACTTGAGCGCCTGCGCCGCCAGGGGCGAGAGCGTGCCGTGGACCGCCGAAAACCCGACCCCGCCCTTTTCGATCAACGCCCCTTGGAGCGTGCGTGAGCGCCCGCCGCCGCCGCCTGGTCGCGCCCAGACGTCCTCCGCGAACCGTCCGCCACCGTCCAGGATTTCGAGACCAGCGCAGATCTCTTCCTGCAGCGCCTCGAAGGCCGCCTGGGTGCGGGTGGCTTGCTCGGTCATCGGCGGCGAAGATGCACCTTTGGGACCCTGGGCCAGCTGGCGCCCGTGTCAAGCCTTCACAACAATCAACCCGTGACAAGTCCCGCGCCCGATTCCGAACTGATCGTCAACTCCGATGGCTCCGTGTATCATCTGGGCTTGCTCCCGGAGCACATCACGCCACTCATCATTACCGTCGGCGACCCAGAGCGCGTCCCCGAGGTAAGCAAGCACTTTGAAGAGGTCGACTTTCGTCAAAACACACGGGAGTTCGTGACGCACGTCGGTCGTTTTGCCGGAAGGCGTATCATGTGCATCAGTACCGGGATCGGGACCGACAACGTCGACATCGTGTTGAATGAACTGGATGCGATCGCTAATGTGGACTTCGGAACCAAGCTCCCGAAAGCGGCACTGAGACAGCTCACCTTCGTGCGGCTAGGCACCAGCGGCACCTTCCAGGCAGACATCCCGGTCGATACGGTACTGGCGAGTGGGACCGCCGTGGGAGTAGATGGCCTGGGGCCGTTTTATCGCTTCGGCGGGGGTGAAGCACAACGCGTCCTGACCGCAGCCTATCCCGCGTTCGCGGCCGCCAGCTATACCGGCACCGGAGAGGATGAATTACTCAGGGCCTGGCTGGCACATAGCGAGGCCAACCGAAGCGGCTGCACCCTGACCTGCGCAGGCTTCTACGGACCTCAGCGCCGAAGCCTGCGCTTGCCGTACGTAGGTCCGGGCCTCGCGGAGCTTGCGCGACTACGTTTCGCCGACGGCGGCAGGTTTACCAACTTCGAAATGGAGACCGCGGGTCTTTACGGGTTGAGCAATCTCCTGGGCCATCGCGCCCTGAGTCTCAGCGCGGTTCTGGCCAATCGTGCGACCGGCGAATTCTCCGTGCGCGCCAGCGAAACCGTGGGGACCATGATCACCAGATTTTTCGACTGCGTCGAACGTAACCCAAACCTTTGGTTCGGAGCCACCTCCTAACACGTCGTAGCCCCCTGTCGATCGACCGATCGGCAGGGGGCTAGGTAGTTTTGGCGAAAGCCGATCAGCAGGATTAGTTGGACATCATCTGCTTGGCGGCCTCCTCGCTTTTCTTGAAATCTTCCATGAACTTCGCCAGGCCGATGTCGGTGAGCGGGTGCTTGAGAAGCGCCTTCAGTGGCCCGAGTGGGGTTGTAACCACGTCCGCGCCCGCCAGAGCAGCGTCGGTGATGTGCTTCGGTCCGCGAATGCTGGCCGCGAGGATCATCGTCGACAGAGCCTGCTCGCCGTAGAGCGCGTTGATCTCCGAGATGAGCCCCACGCCGTCCCAGCCGATGTCGTCGACGCGGCCAATGAAAGGACTCACGTAGGTCGCCCCGGCTTTGGCGCACATGAGGGCCTGCCCAGCGGAGAAGACGAGTGTACAGTTGGTCTTGATGCCGTCGGCGGTGAGTTGGGCGATGGCCTTGACGCCGTCGAGGGTCATCGGGATCTTGACGACAATATTGTCGGCGATCTCGGCGAATTCGCGGCCCTGCCTGAGCATCGTCGCCATGTCGAGGGCGGTGACCTCGGCGCTCACGTCACCGCTTACGATCTCACAGATCTTGCGGTAGTGCTCCTTTACCTGTGAGGTGCCCCCGACGCCCTCCTTGAGCATGAGCGACGGGTTGGTGGTGACGCCGTCGAGGATGCCCATTTCGTGGGCCTCGCGGATTTCGTCGAGGTTGGCGGTATCGATGAAGAAGAGCATAGCGGAGGGATTTGAGGGTGAACTGTTTTAGGAGCAACGTCAAGCGATGTCATCTAGGTCGGTCGCGCCCTCGATGGTTACCGGGCGGCCTTCTGCATCTGCTGCATCTGGCCCGGGGTGAGGTTCGACATCCGGTGCATCATCTTGCGCATCTGGTCGAATTGCTTGACGAAGAGATTGATGTCTTCGACGCTGCGACCGCAACCGGCGGCGATGCGCTTCTTGCGGCTGGTGGTGAGGCTGTCGGGATTCTCGCGCTCGTAGGGTGTCATCGAGAACACGATGCTCTCGACCTTGACGAGCGCGTTGTCGTCGATGTCGAGGTCCTGGGTCATTTTGCTCATGCCCGGAATCATATTCATGAGGCTCTTCAGATCGCCCATCTTGCGCAACTGCCTGATCTGCCCGAGGAAGTCGTTGAAGTCGAGCTTATTGCGCTTCATCTTCTTCTCCAGGGCCGCGGCCTCCTTCTCGTCGAAGGACTGCTGCGCGCGCTCGACGAAGCTTATGACATCCCCCATCCCGAGGATCCGCTGCGCCATCCGGTCTGGGTAGAAGACGTCGAGGGCGTCGAGCTTCTCGCCGGTGGAGATGAACTTGATCGGCTTGCCGACGGTGTACTTGACGGTCAACGCCGCACCACCGCGCGTGTCGCCGTCGAGCTTCGTGAGTACCACGCCGTCGTAGTCGATGCGCTGATTGAAGGCTTGCGCGGTGTTGACGGCATCCTGGCCCGTCATGGCGTCAACTACGAAGAGCGACTCCGTAGGGTTGAGGGCCTTGTCGAGGCGCTCGATCTCGTCCATCATCGCCTCGTCCACCGCGAGGCGACCGGCGGTGTCGACAATGACGACGTCGCATTGCTTCTGCTTCGCGTAAGCGATCGCGGCCTTCGCGATGGCGACGGGGTCTTTGCTTTCGGCATCCTTGTAGATCTCAACCCCAACCTGCTCAGCGAGCACGGTGAGCTGCGTGATCGCCGCCGGACGGTACACGTCACAAGCGACGACGAGAGGCTTCATCCGGCGCTTTTCCTTGAGGTGGAGCGCGAGCTTGCCGGTGAACGTGGTTTTTCCCGAGCCCTGGAGACCGGCGATGAGGATGACGGCGGGATTGCCTTTGGCGTTGATGCCGGCCGCCTGGCCACCCATCAGCTCGGTGAGTTCGTCCTGGACGATCTTCACCATGAGCTGGCCCGGCTTGACTGAGGACAGGACGTTGGCCGTGCCCATGGCCTTCTCGCGGACGCGCTCGGTAAATTCTTTCGCGATTTTGTAGTTAACGTCGGCGGCGACCAGCGCGCGGCGGATCTCCTTGATAGAGGTGGCGACGTTGATCTCGGTGAGCTTGCTGTCACCGGAGAGGCTCTTGAACGCGCCTTCGAGTCGGCTGCTGAGGTTGTCGAACATATAGTGGGTCGTGTATCAGGGCGCAAAGGTAAACCTCAGGCGGCAGGGGAGCGCTGGATGCGCTGCTTGACATATGTCGCAAAGGTTTATTTGTCACACGCTTCGCAAGCCCGCGACGACCGTCTAAATTGCAAGGACCTAAACCCCCGCTCATGAAGGTGCTCCTCACGGTTTTGGCGACAGCCGCATGGTTTGCGTTTAGTCACTACTGGTACACGTGCGAGCTGGTCGGGGCTTGCTATGGGTGTGCAGCCAGCCTATCCCAGGTCACCACCCTCGATGGCCCCACGGCAGACCAGCCCGTGGCCGAGGCCGCGATCAGGTTCGAACCCGGCACTGCCACGATCATTCAGAGTCCCCTGCTCACGGCTCTTCGGCTGCAGATCCAGAACGCCACCGCCGGTGGGGCAAACGATGATGTGCTCATCGCCACCGGGTACTACGACGTAGACGATCCCAAGCCCCCGGGTTTCGCCAATCTTGGTGAGGCCCGAGGTGCAGCGGCAGTCGAGGCCATGAATTTGTACCTCCCTGAGTCAAAGTACAAACTCCAGAGTAGCCTTCGGACCAAGGCCGAGACGGCGCTACCCGGGGTCGAGGGCGCGACCTTGCGTTGGACCAGCGCAGCGCTCGCGAGCTCGGCGCAAACCTCCGAGGTCGCGCCGGTCGTGAAGACCTCCCAGGACAAGGCCACGATCCGCTTCCCTTTCGACGACGCCGACCGCGCCCTCGACCCCCAGCTCGACGTGTACCTCGACGAACTCGCCGCGCGACTAAGGGGCACCACCGATCGCGTTCAGCTCACGGGGCACACCGACGACACCGGCGCCGACGATTACAACGTGGCCCTCGGTGATCGACGCGCCGCCTTCATTCAGGAGAGGCTCGTAACCCAGGGCATCGATGCATCCAGGATCAGGCGCGACTCCCGCGGCGAGAAAGAACCGGTCTCGAGCAATGCCTCCGAGGCTGGCAAATCACTCAATCGGCGCGTCGACATCACGATCATCCCTTCCAAAGCTCAATAACCATGGAGACTCTTACGCAGGCCTGCACGCAGCACTCGGGCGCCATCCTCGTCATGCTCACCACCGCCTTCGGGTTCGGGCTTCTGCTCGGCTACGTACTGTGGAACAAGTATTTGGACCTCTCCCGCCAGCACAGTACCGAGCGCGAAGAGTGGCGCAGCAAATACGTCGACCGCGATTCGGAGTACCAAACCCTCGAGCTCGACCACCAAAAAAATGTGGCTGAACACCGGTCACTGCGCAACAGCCACACCTCCCTCGAGGCGGAGAATCGGGGTCTCAACGGCGAACTCAACTTCCTGCGGGAGTCCGCAGCAAAATCTCAGCCTGCTCGTACGGGCGCCGCGATCATTGTCCCGGACGACTACTATCCAGTCGTGGGGACGGTGCCGAAGTCGGAGTTCGAGGCCCTGCGCAAACGCTACGATAAGCTCGAGGTCGATTACGCCAGCAGCCAGACGGAACTCGCGATGCTTACGAAACGTCTGGACGCACCCCGGATGGAAACGGCTTCCGCCAAAACCGCAGCTCCGGCCATGGTTCGAGATCCGCAGAACTCGTTTCAGGCCCCGCCCGGCGACGTGAACACGCGTAGCCTCCCAGCCAATGTCGTCGCGCTCCTCCACGCCAAACACATCTACGACTGGCCAGATCTCGCGGCTCTTGAACCCAGGGACTTACAGGCCTTGCTCGCCTCCGAAAACCACGCCTACGTCCCGGCGCAGCTGTCGGCCTGGATCGCGCAAGCCCGTCGAATGATCGGCGATGCCCGACCACT
>JBGTKC010000021.1:0-7339 GCA_041744755.1 Saprospiraceae bacterium | reverse complement strand
AAGTCATTGGCGCCACCGTGGAGCGTGAGCTGCGCCACCTTCTTACCCACCGTCAGCCAGCTCGACTGCACGTTGACCACGTTGGGCAGCATAATACGCGACATGGCGATCATGCGGAGGTACTCGTCGCCGGTCACGGTGTTGCGGGCACGTTTGATGCGTTTGAGGATCGTGTCCTCGTCCATGAAGGGCCAGGGGATGAACGCGAGGAAGCCATTGGCATCGACCGGCTTCTCACTCTGGACCTGGCGCAGCATCGCGAGGTGCTCCATGCGCTCGAGGTCGGTCTCGATGTGGCCGAACATCATCGTCGCGCTAGTCGTGATGCGGAGTTGGTGCGCCGCGCGCATCACGTCGAGCCACTCGTGGCCGCCGCACTTGCCCTTCGAGATGAGGCGGCGCACGCGATCGTCGAGGATTTCGGCTCCGGCACCCGGTAGGCTGTCGAGACCGGCTTCGTTCAGCTTCCGCAAAACGTCGATGTGGCTCATCTTCTCGAGCTTGGCGATGTGCGCGATCTCCGGCGGTCCGAGGGCGTGGAGCTTGAGGTCGGGGTAGAGTTCCTTGAGCTTAGAGAAGGTGTCGACGTAGAACTGGAGCCCGAGGTCCGGGTGGTGTCCGCCCTGCAGCAGCAGTTGGCGCCCGCCCAATTCGTACATCTCGTCGATCTTGACCTTATACTCCTCGATGCTCGTGATGTAGGCCTCCTCGTGCCCCGGCCTGCGGTAAAAGTTGCAGAACTTACAGTTCGCGATACAGACGTTGGTCGTGTTCGAGTTGCGGTCGATGATCCAGGTCACGACCTCGCCTGGGACGTGGTGCTGCCTGAGGGCATTCCCGACGAAGGCCAGTTGGGCGGTCGGAGCGTGGTGGAAGAGGTAGACGCCTTCGTGTGCGGAGAGCCACTCCAGGTTGAGCGCGCGCTCGAGGAGCGTCGAGGTGTAGGCGGGGTCTTTGGCGATAGGAATCGGGGCGGTGGTGGCCATGAGGAGGTAACGAGTGGCGGGGGGTGGGGTTGTTGGACCCCTCACGAGGCGCGCGACTCGCGCCGCAATAGAAACTCGTCAAACAGTGGAACCGTAAACGCTGTCTCTCCGTGTCTCGGCGAATAGACCATCCCCTTCTTAACTAGCGAATTCTTAATAGACCCAGCCTGTTGAACGCTGATAGACAAGCCTTTAGCCACATCCCCGGCTGCATGTGGTCCTGCGCCTAGATAAGCCATCGCCATCACGTAGTCCTGTTCGCGTGGTGTGAGGCGATCGTAGCGCACGTTAAAGAATCCTTGGTCTAAGCTCCGTAACGCTGCCGTTGTCGCTCGTTCAGTGGTCGCCTCATCGATTGGGCTGCCTTCAGCTAAATTCCAGCATTGCTTGCCCCATTCTTGTAGGAAGTATGGGTAGCCTTTTGTGCCCTTCCGGATATGCTCGAGCGCCGCCTGACTATAGCTCACTCCGAGCGACTCGACGGGAGCCGTGAGCGCTTCATCAGCCGCATCGGGGGCAAGTGCGCCGACGTGAACGTATTGAAATAGTCGCTCCGCATAGCTCTTCGCCTCTCCGGCAAGAGCCGCGATTTGAGGTAAGCCACTTCCAAAAAACAGGATCGGTAAACCCTTCTGGTTGATCCGATGAATACCCACGATCAAGGCCGCGAAATCTGATTGTGAGAGGTACTGCACTTCGTCGATAAAGAAGACAACGACTTTGTCTGCGGCCTTTGCAGCAGTGCCAATTCCAATGAGGAGTTCCGGCAGGTCCTGTTCGAGCATACCCGACGCCGCGCTTGGGTCAATGTCCACGCTCACGTCGAACCCCTCGTAGGACAGCTTAAAGGCCTTCGTGAAGCCCGCCAGCAAACGACGCGCCTTCCGTGCCATCTCACCCGCGGCCACCGAGAAGTCGAGTCTTTGTAGAACAGACATCAGTCTAGGCACTAGGAGACTCGGAAGAGACTCGTTTTCTGGCGCCTCCAGCAGGAACGTAATGCATCCCGCCTCAATGGCCATATTGTTGAAGCGATTCAGGAGCACCGTTTTTCCTACGCCGCGCAATCCGAGCAGCAACATGCTCCGCGCGTGTCGTCCAGCGATCGTCCGGTCGATCGCGACGGAAGCCTCTTCGATGAGCTCGTCGCGACCGGCTAATTCCGGCGGTTGCGTCCCCGCTCCGGGGTTGTAAGGATTGAGCCTGCGGTCCATGTATGCGAAAGTAAGCACGAATAGCGGAAGTTTCAGCCCCTCGCTAAAACTTCCGTTATTCGTGCTTACTCTTGGTTAACTCTGTCCGGCTGTCGCCAAAACCCTTCACCCCCGCGCCTTCTCCCGCTTCACTTTCTCCGGCTTGCAACTGTAGCAGAAGTCCGGCATCGACGCGATCTCCGCCCGGACCTTGGCCCGCTCCTCGGCCAGCAGCTCTGCGTCCTCCCCGAAGTTGGTCGCCTCGTTGACGCGCGCGGCCTCGACCTCCATCTCGTGCTGATAGCGTCGCCAGATTGGGTCGAACATGTTGAAGTCCGAGAACACCTTCTTGTTCTCATACATCGTCTTGCGCATCTTCCGTACGCAGAGTTCTGCCAGGTCGAACTGGTAGCGCTCGTAGGCCAGGAGCCGTTGCGCCGCGGCGGAGTCGGGCGCCTTGATGGCCGCGGTCGACGGGGTGAAGCTGGCACTCACCGCCCCGTTGAAGTTGCGCGTCGCCATGTACTCATAGGTGCTCATCTGGAAGCCGAACTCCATCGTCGTCCCGGACAACAGGTAGATCTGGTTCAACGACGAGTCGATCCGCGTGGTGGGAGAGCGGAAGTCGCTGAGTACTATTTCGTAGTCGGGGGCCCATAGCTGGCGGTTTTGAGCGAAAGCGGACGAGGCGAGCGCGAGGAGAAAAACTGGTAAAAGAATCCGCATAGGAGTTAGCATTAGAGGCGAAACTAGTTGACGCGAACAATGCATGCAGGTCCTGGGATGGATCACCGATTGGGAATCTACTGGATTCGTCGTCCGGTGGCGGACGCCGCGAGCACTGTTGGTTTTGCCGGAAGGCGGACTTTCGTCAAGACGAGCGGTACGCGGGATTCGGAAAGTCTGACTACTTTACGATACAGTCGCGCATGAGGAGTCACTCTACTATTGCCCTACCTCATCCAGGCTCCACCCCTGTAGAAGTCGCCATCTCGAAGCGCGACTCTATACCCGACAGCGGGAATCGCGCGTCGATGTGGGTGTACACGCTGTTTACGAGTCCTCCTCCACGCTTTCGCGGCAGCGGACCTCGACGCGCTGGCGGGTCTGGCTGATGGGCACGTATTCTTGGAGCGTAGTGAACTCGGCGTAGCTGTCGAATTTCTCGCTGGTGTCGTAGCCCTCGGTGCTCGGCGAAAGCACCACGAGGACGGCCACATGATTGACCACCGCGCTCGGCACGGTCTCATCGAAGCGCGGTGGTCCACAAACGATAGCGACTTCCGGGTAGACGGAGCGGTCCCCGCCGTCGACGGCGAGCTTGAGGTCGCTTGAATAAACGTTGCAATCTTCTCGCGACTTTCGGGCGACTCACTGCACCTCCCTCACTGTGAGACTACCATAGAAGGTGGTGTTTGCGATCAGCAGCGGGCGCGGCCAGCTGCCGCCAGTTATCGCTGGTACGGAGACGAGTTTGCTGCGGTGGGAATCGTACTCAAGGTGCTCAACTTCTAGATGAAAAGCTAGTGCTTGATGACATAGTACCCGTCAGGGACGAAGGTAGGGAGGGTAGTGGCGAGCGTACGCACGGAGGAGAAGGTACAGTGGTAGGAGCTAGACGGGTAATGGCCGAATATCAGCGGCAGTGGGGTAACCTAAGCCAATCACGGATTCTAATCCAAAAGCCCATCCCGTAAGTGCTGCACTCACCTTCCAGTCCTTCGAGCACTTAGAAGAAAGGACCACACGGTATATCGTCGGCTTTTCAAACCGCGATCAGCGCACTAGAGCGGTACTTAAAGAGTTTGGATTGTTGTGAGGCACTAATGCGGAGAGTTACATGCTATCAATCGATGCCTCGATGATGCAAAGCTTACGATCCCGGCTTACTGAACTGGCGAGGGTGTTACATCAAGGACGGAAAGCTTACGATCCTGGTTTACTGAACTGGCGAGGGCGTTACATCAGGTAGGGCCAAAAAGTCAAAAGAGCTTCAGGAATGGCGGTGATCAAACTGCACTCACTCATAGATGCCTGCCAGCTAGCCGCAATTCAGCGGCTAGATGAAATGCTAGTGCCTGGTACTATGTCTCCGACGTACAGAAGTCGTAGAATCGCGGCGTTAGGCCCTTCCACGCTTATTTCTCCAGCGATGGCACCCCCTGGTTTCGCAAATTGTAGGATTATAGGCGGGCATTGAACTATAATTAGCGATCATACCTGTCCAAAACGTTTGAGCCTGGCATAAGTATAGCTTGACAACCAGCATGTTAGCCTCTGATTTTGTCCATTTTGCCGCGCAATCCTACCCGGAGAACAAGCTGAGTTGTTTATCAGGACTATTTCTTAGCGTTACGATTGGGTCATTGACCCACTTCCACAGATCAATCTTCACGAACGGGTTCAGCCGCAGCATCCCGACGAGGTTCGATAGGTGCCATGCGTACTTCGCCTTCGCCTTCAGGTAGCGGATCAGCAGGATCGTGATCATAGCTGTCCAAATCTGGACCATCACCGCGTTCTCACTCGTCCCGACGAAGGTCTTGATGCACAGCGTCTGCTTGACGGACTTGAAGAACACCTCGATCTCCCATCGCGCGCGGTACAGCCCGCTGATCGTGTCCGTACACCAGGTGTGGTTGTTGGTCAAAACGTGTAGGTGCTGCTCGTTCTCCTCGTCCCACACCGTCACGAGCCGCAGCTTCCGCGGGTACTTCCCGGCGGCCGTCGCCCCGGTGAGTTCGATCGTCCGATCGCCCTCGAACCCCTCGAAGCGCTCGTCGTAGCGCTCGGCGACGATGTCGTAAAGCACGCTCCTCTTGATGCGCGTCACGAAGAACGCCCCGGAGCTGTCCAAGTCGTGGAGCCAGGCGAAGTCCACGTAGGCGCGGTCCGTGACGAGGACCGAGCCACGCGGCACGACGAGGTCCGGGGTGTCCTTGGAGTCGTGGCGCTTGGCCTCGGTGACGTTTAAGTACACCGGGAGGCCAGAGTCGTAGTCGAGGGCGGTATGCAACTTGATGCCGCCTTTCTTCTGGCGGAAGTGCGCCCAGTCGAAGGCCGAGAGCGCCAGCGACACGACACTCGAATCGAGGATGAAGATCTTGCGCTTCAGCCGCGCAGCCTGAATGCGTCGGCGCTGGAGCGATGGCTCGAGGCTTTCGAATAAGCCGAAGTAGATGTCGCGAAACACCTCCCACGAGCGCTCGGCGTTCTGGTAGGCGATCGTCGAGTGGGCCGGCGCTCGCGAGACCCCGAGGCGTTGGAGGTTCCCGGTCGCCGAGCGCAGGCCGTTAGAGATGTCGTGCAAGGAGCCGAGGTTCCCGAGGTGGCACAACAGCATCGAGACTAAGTGGGTCCACGTGTCGAAACCCTTGGCGTGTTTGTCGGTGGCGTGGGCGGCGACGTGGTCGCGGACCATCGCGCGAGGGATCAGGCGCAGGACTTGCGAGAGGAGCGTTACATTTATCGCGGGCACGGTTAAAGAGTTTGTTGCACCCTAAACCTATGGAAAACTTAGGCCGTGCCCACCTTAAGGTTATCTACACCCCCGCAGAGAATCGTTTTGGACAGGTGTGTTCCCAAATGATGGCATGGTGCTACCTGAAAGAGTCTAAGAATTAAGCTACCCCCCACCCCCGCCCATCGGCAGGATCGAACTAGAAAAAGCAAGTCGTCGCTGCTACGTCGAACTCACTCATAATGCATTCCGCTATGACCAATAGTAGCTTAGATCAGCACTTCGTAAATCTCCGAAACCGATCGATCGTAATCAGCGACCTCATCGAACAGATTCTCTCGGTCGAGGAGGTCGGCGTGCGCCACCGCGCGGCGGGGTCGAGTGGGCTGGAATTAGAACAGTACCTCCGGCGGAGACAAGACTTCGAGGCGAGTCTAAACGAAGAGTTGGAGCCTCACCACTTCGCACTAGTTAGGCGAGAAGCGGCATGAGCGCTTGAAGGTAAAGGCTATGTGCGGCGCTATTCGGAAGCAGTCGAACGCCACCGCCCCTCACACATGCAACGCCCGATCCCCCGTTGCCGCCAGCGCGGCCTCCTTCATCGCCTCTCCATACGTCGGGTGCGCGTGGCTCATCCTAGCAATGTCCTCGGCGCTTCCGCGGTACTCCATCACGGCCACCGCCTCGGCGATCAAATCCGCCACTCGAGCACCGACCATGTGCACACCGAGCACCTCGTCCGTCTCCGCGTCGGCGATAATCTTAACCATGCCCTCGAGGTCCATCGAGGCGTGGGCGCGGCCTAGGGCGCGGTAGGGGAATTTGCCGACCTTGTACTTCGCGCCGGCCTCCTTGAGCTGTTCTTCGGTCTGGCCGACGCCGGCCACCTCGGGCCAGGTGTACACCACGCCCGGGATCAGCTCGTAGTTGATGTGCGGCTTCTGGCCGGTCATGTACTCGGCCACGAAGACGCCTTCTTCCTCGGCCTTGTGGGCGAGCATGGCGCCCGTGATCACATCGCCGATGGCGAAGATGCCGGTCACCCCGGTCTCGAGGTGCTCGTTGACCACGACGCGACCTTTGTTGTCGAGCTCGACACCGGGCACGTTTTCGAGACCGAGATTGGCGGTGTACGGTCCGCGGCCGATGGCCACGAGGCAGTAGTCGGCCTCGATGGTTTTGATGTCGTCTTCTTTTCCCCTTGCGGCAAAACTCACCACGACGCTGTCCTCACCCTTCGCTTCGACCTTCTGGACGCCGTGCTTCAAGTGGAAGTTGACGCCGATCTTCTTGAGCGACCGCATGAGCTCCTTCGAGCAATCCCCGTCCATCCCGGCGATGATGCGGTCGGCGTACTCGATCACGTTGACTTCACAGCCGAGTCTGGCGTAGACGCTCCCGAGTTCCAGTCCGATGACGCCGCCGCCGATGACCACCATCGATTTCGGTACGGCCTGAAGCTTGAGCGCCTCGGTGCTGGTGATGATGCGCTTCTTGTCGTAGTTGAAGGCCGGCGGCACGATGGGCTTGGAGCCGGTCGCGATGATGACGCGCTTGGTGGTGATCTCCTGGCTGCTGCCGTCCTCGGCCTTGACGGTGATGGTGTTGGCGTCCCGGAAGGAGCCGTGGCCCTGGATGACCTCGACTTTGTTCTTCTTCATGAGGAAGGTGACGCCCTTGGTCATCTGCTCGACGACGCC
>JBGTKC010000020.1:0-4315 GCA_041744755.1 Saprospiraceae bacterium | reverse complement strand
GGAATCGTCTGGGTAGCCGCTGATCACCAAGTCGGCATCGCCGTCGCCGTCGAAGTCCCCTGAGACGAGTTGGCCACCGCGGGTGCTGTCGAAGACGGTGGTCGCGCGAGGCGAAAACTTGAACCCACCGACGTTCTCGTAAAGGAGCCCGCCGCCTCCGTCGCGCGTGTACCCGATAACCACTAAATCCAAATCACGATCGTTGTCGATGTCGACCAGCTCCCCGAAGTTGGACCCGAACCTGGTAACGAGACGCTCGTCGACCTTGGTAAACTTCCCAGAGCCATCATTTGCGAAGAGGTCAATGTTGACCTCATCGTTGTAGAGGTGATTGTCGAACAGCAAGTCTAGGTCGCTGTCCCCGTCGAGGTCGGCGAGGTGCACCTTCCCGGACGCGTCCTGCGGCAGGCTACTCCGCCGATCCTGCGTGAATGCCCCTCGCCCATCGTTGGTATACAGAAGTGTGGGCGAGTTGACCTCCCCGTAGCCGACCATCACGAGGTCTAGGTCCCCGTCGCCGTCGATGTCGCCAAATGCTTGGCTGCCTCCCTGAACGTTAGCGAAGTACCGCACGGGACTCGGGGTGTACCCACCGCGTCCATCGTTAAGGTAGAGGTTCGTGCGTGGGGCGTTTTTGGCGTTCGCTCCGGTCGTCAACAGGTCTAGGTCCCCGTCGCCGTCCACGTCGGCGAAGGTGGCCGCCCCGAACCTGAGCTGCTCGAAAGGGCTCCGCGCCACTTCCGTAAACGTTTGAGCGGAAAGCGACCGAGCGCCGGACATTAGCCCGAGACAGAGTGCGAGAGTAGCGGTGCGGACCATGGGCGAATGCTTACGCGAAGCAGTGAATGTACCCGTTGATCGACGGGTCGTCGGTGTCCCTTACGACAATTAGCCGTGCGAGATTCGCAAAGCGTAGCGATTCTACAGAGAAGGGCCGCAGGTCGATCCGCGGAAGCCCGCCGACTGTTTTGGCGAAAGCCCCCACGTACCCCACGCCCCCCACCCGCCGTTACTACCACCGCCGTGCCCCGCCTCGCGGCCTCACCCACGTCAATCGTCCGATGCACGTACCAATTCGCCTCCTCCTCCTCCTGCTTACCATCTTCCTTGCCGCCGGACATGCCTCGGCCCAGAGCTTCGAGGAGACCTGGAAGGAGTTCCTCGACAACAACAAGGTGTCCAACATCAGCGCCCTGCTCAAGCCCGATCGCTACACCGACACCAAGGACTACTCGAAGTACCTGCTGATGAACATGAACTCGAGCCTGTGCCAGTCCGAGATCACAAAGGCGGACGACCTGCTGGCCGACCTCAAGGACCTAGACGCGAAGGTCTACGAGGCGATCCCCGGCTTCGCGCCCAGGCTCGAGGGGCTGGAGCTCAAGGCCAAGGCCTACTACCAGGTCGACGACATCTGGAAGGACTTCCTCGTGACTCGCAACGTGCCCACCGACAAGCTGGAGGCCATCGAGGCCGTCAAGACCACCTGCGAGAAGAGCACCCTCGCCAAGTATTCTTACATGCGGATGTACGCCAGCTACTGCGGCGGCGACATCCGCGCGGCCAAGAACATCTTCGAGAACCGCACCCTGCGCCTGGCGGAGAAGACGAGTTGGAAGCTGCAGGACGTCAAGGGCATGGCACCAGAGGTGGCCAAGATGAGCAAGCTCTTCGCGCTCTTGCCCGAGCTCGACCGCGCCTGGGAGACTTACGTCAAAACCGGCACCTCCCCGGGCTTCGCGCCTGAGCTCCCGGTGGTGGACTGCAACCCGACGCCGAACGTCAAGGAGTGGATCCTGAAGGGTTTGGCCGAACCCTGCGAGACGGCCCCGGCGATGCTGGCCAAGATTACGCAGCTCCAGAACGAGACGGGGCTGAAGTTCGAGGACGAGACCAGCAACGGCCTCATCGACCTGGAGGACCTAGCCGCTGGCAACAACCAGGCGCTGGCCGACCTCAACGAGGCTTGGGCGGCCTTCCTGCCGGACAACAAGGTGAAGTACGGCACGAAGTACGGCTACGACTACTGCTCGACCGAGCCCCTGATCAAGGCCTACATCATGGACGGCTACACGTTCGTGTGCGAGTTGGCCGACTTCTCGAGCCGCCGGATTGACTCGCTGCAGAAGATCCGCCGCGTGCGCCTCGACGATGTCACCAAGGAGAAGATCGTGGAGTTGGCCAAATTGGAGAGCAAGTACCGCTTCAACGGTTCGCGGATCGAGTCGGTCTGGGACGAGTTCGTGGCCGATGGCGACGTGCTCTCGGCCGACTACATCTCGACCGACCAGTACTGCGACCAGATCCAGGAAGTCAAAGACTGGACGATCCGCGGTCTGTCGGGCGACTGTGAGGCGGGCGTGGAGTACTTAAACAAGATCGAGGAGTTCAATCAGAAGTTCGAGTTCAAGTTCTTCCAGGACCTCGAGTGCCGCGTGCAGAAACTGCGGATCAAAGTGTACGACTGCCGGTCTTCCTTGCTGGAGGAGATCGCGACCCTGGAGGCGGAACAGAGTAGTTACGAGCAGCGGTTGGCGGAGTTGAAGATCGAGTACGGGATGGCGGAGCGGCCGGAGGCGTGTGAGGGGGGACAATAGGAAGATGCGGCATCGACCGAGGGAGAGATGGCTACGGTGTCCCGGAGCTACCTATAGCTGAGGATGGCCCGTCCAGACCCTTTTTGCCCGTTGGCCATCGCGCCTTGCTCAGGCGTAAGCTCTGTTTTGCTGCGCCATGCATTAAACCGTGGTTGTTATGCTTATTAAACTGTTCGCTCATTATCTCGTGGTTGGCCTCTTCTGCTGCTCAATATACTCGGCGAAAGCCCAGGGAGAGTTCGTAGTCTTCCCTAATGGATACGTGTATCCGGAGGCAACGATGGCTCGGTTAAAGCGGCTTGTTGATCAACGCAACTTCGCTTACGCGAACCGCGCGCCCTACAGAGCTTACGCTTCGCGCCCACAGGCGAAAGGCTACTACTTCGCATTCACCACTACGGATACCGCCAGTGCGATCGCCTGTTTAAGCAACTCTCCAACGCCAAAGGCTCTCATAGCCTACGGCTTCGAAATTGATACGGTCAAGCCGTTACTCGTCGTCCTCGACGAGTATGACAATCACAGCGGCGAGCGAATAGCGAGACTATCGGGACATAACTACACCAAATAAGCGCAAAGCGTGAAGTGGCCATCGGCTGAATTTCGCAGATTAAGTTCTCCATCCCGATTGAGCTATTACCAACAATACGAGGATACCGTATCGCATCAGATACGTTTGCACGGCATGTTACTTTTACATCCACTTCAAGGTAAAACCTTATCGGAGGATTACGGGAAGCTTATACGTTATACGGATTGCCTCGTGGATACCGCCACCCGGGTGATGACTGCTGGCCGGCACTCGAGCCGGCCCGATAGCCTAAACCTAGTGCATAGCAAACGCTACGAACTGTACGACTATCTTCTACCACGACTTAATGCTACGGACTTGGGGTTGCGAAAGGAGTCGAGCGTCATTCGCGAGGGCGGCCAACGATACATGAGCCTAGAATTGCTACGGGCCGCAGAGCGCTTCGTGCAGCGGGACGAGACCGCTAGGGACTTATTGGGTGCAGCAATTGCGGAGCTATCTCAGCTTCCGTCGGATAAGTTCTTCGCGCAATTGGCTGCCGCTATCTACCCAGATGCCCACACACGACTAGCCGTGTTGCGCAGCCAGGCGATCATCGGTTCGTGCAGCCACGACTCCCGCCCGCGCGAGCACGCTATCGACATCGCTCGGCTGGCGGCGAGTGCGGCGAACTGGGAGGTGTTTCTACGGGCGCACCTCGAGGTGATGAATGATCGCTTCGACCGCTCTACGGACGGCAGCTACGCGTGGGCGGCACGCAAGACCTACATCCGCGAGCTCGAGGCCCTCGGGATCGACGTTGAAATGCTGTTGGCCGGTTCCCTGATCGACCATGCGTCCCCGAGCGAGGGACACTACCAGGGTTCGGTGAACCGCGTAGGGCGCGCCATCGGGGACAGCCCCCGCCGCGATGAGTACCTCGCTAAGCTCGCCCAACGAATCGGCGACCGATCGCTCGACGACCACAATCGCGCGCTGGCGTTCGTGACTTATTTCTGGGCGATGCGCGAGAGTAAAGCGGGGACGATGGCGCAAAGGCGGGAGGTCATGCGACAGCTCACGGCTCGGCTACCGGACTATCTCGCCGCACCGCAGTTGGCGGTCGTGGAGGCGTGGAAATGAAGATGCAGCGTCGGTGTCGCGATCGGGCCGAGGCTGCGGCGATCAGCAACTTGGCGGAGGTCCG
>JBGTKC010000019.1:0-2301 GCA_041744755.1 Saprospiraceae bacterium | reverse complement strand
TACATGCCCGCAATCCGCGAGGCGGCTAGACAGCTGCTCCGAGACGGACACGTTCGCGTGACGCAAGGCGACCTAGACCTCGACGCCGCCGACACATGGCGTGGGCCCATCCGCTTGCGCCTCGCGCACACCGGCTGTACCGAACATGACTCCATTGGCGTGCCGAAGCCTCTTACCAGTTGATCTTGCAACCCGGCACCCCCCTGCCTCCGGCTTTTGTGAGCGTCCCACCGCTCGTCGCGGGACCCTCTACCTTGTCGCATCCCGCGAGCACGCCGCAAGCGGCAGCGCATCGAAGAGTAAAAACTTACCATTGAAAGTTTACCCCCTCCTCCTAGCACTCGCAATCAGCAGTTGCTCGCGGACGCGGCTCGAGCAGTGGGACACCAAGACACCAGACTTACCCGAAGTCTCAACGGCCCAAATGAAGAGGGTTTTGCCGAAAGGCGCCATCACAGCTCCGCCAAAGGCCAACGACTATCAGCAGGATGCGGCTTACCTAGCTAATCTATTGGCGGCTCACTATCCCGATAAGGCGCGAAATCAATTAGGTGCCGACTTCGAGGCCCGAAGCCGGCAATTCGTAAAAGACGCGGCTGCGATTGAAACCGACTTCGACTGGCGAGTACGCTTGCAGTACTACTTGGCTACCCTTAAAGATGGTCATAGCAAGGTCGACGTGCCTTTCCACGAGGACGATGAGCCGTTTTACTCACTCGGTACTTTCGAACGCGACAGCTCGACCTACGTCATCGTCGAGATCGACAGCACGCTCGACCGTCGACTTATCGGCAGTACACTCCTTCGTGTAAACGGGTACGGGGCCACGGAGATATATGCGGCATACAATCGCTTTCACTCCAGCGAGGCGCCGTACTACCGGCGCCTGCAGTTCGATCGCTTCGAAGCCCTCCCGAGCTACTGGCGGGCCCTCGGCCTGGCCACGGGCGATTCACTGCGCCTCACAGCCCTCGACACCCTCGGTGATACCCTCCGGGCTACGATCCTCCCGCACGCAAAGTGGCGGGGCAAAGCGATCGAATATGCCAAGGCCCGTTTCCCATTTGCCAACTTTCAGGAGCGCGCCTTCTTCACGCAGTTCCTCCCCGAGTTCTCGGCCGGCTACCTCCAGATGAACACCTCCCTCGACTACGTCGCCGCGGGGCCGGCCATCAAGAATTATGTAGGCTTCCCCTTCCGCGGCGTGGCCCGGGGCGCGATGCGGCGCCGTGCCGCGGAGGAGGGATCGCAAGATTTTGGGGCCGCGCTCGCGACTTTCTTCCGAAAGGTGGCCGCCGACAGCCTCGAGCGCGTCATCCTTGACCTGCGCTACAATCCCGGGGGCGACGAGCGCCTGGCGCGGCAGTTCATCTGGTACATCACCGAGCGCGACGACCTGCGGCAGGGCGAGACGTACTACAGATTGGACGGCTTCCTCGAGGATGTCGCGCCCGGTGATTACAAGGCTTATCAGGCAGCTTACGCCAAAACCCACGGCGCATCTCCCGTCCCAGACCAATGGGTCGCCGCCAACGCGGAGATCTTGCGGCAGGGCTTCTGGCAGGGGATCACTGCCGAGGGCAGCCGCTTTCGCCTCGACGCGGGCATCCCGAAATTCCGCGGCGAGGTGTACGTGCTCGTCGGCCCGCGCACCTTCTCAGCCGCAGCGATCATGGCGGCTACCCTGCAGGACAATGGCCTCGCGACCGTCGTCGGTACACCTACCGGCAATCGCCCGAGCGGCCCGTCGGGCACCGCCCGCGTCGAACTCCCGCACACAAAGACGACCGTCAGCCTTAGCTACCTCTACGTGGAGCGTGCGGCGGCCGGCAAGAGCGACCTCGACGCCGTCTACCCCGACATCTTTACACCTTCAACCATCGAGAGCTTTCAGGCGGGCCGCGATCCGGCGTTGGAGGTGGCACTGGGCATCGGCGACGAGCTGTACCCATCGTATAAGGGCTGAGCCATGGCCTGACCCAAGCCAGTGCTGAGAAGGAACAGCAGGAGTACAAGTCTTTCCATCGCCCAAAACTAGAACGGTCGCCCGTAGCCCACCGTAAATTAGGACCAAGGGGAAGTCCCGATACAAATCGATCCGCCTTTCCTTCAGCGCAGCGCCCGTTCACAAAGTCTTCCGCCACGCCTCCTTCCCCTCCCGGTAGCGCCGGTCCCGCAGCACCTCATCCAGCGCGACGCGGAACAGTCGCGCGCTCTCGGCCTTGACCGCGTCCTCCTCGCCGAGCGGCAACTCGGTGCCGTCCGCGCCGTACTTGCGCCCGCCCTCGTGCCGCGCGTATC
>JBGTKC010000018.1:0-13316 GCA_041744755.1 Saprospiraceae bacterium | reverse complement strand
ACCTCAGGCTCAATCCTCCCCGGCTCCCCAAACCCATTGTAATCCTGCATCCGCTCACTCCGCAGCACCCGGCCACTCACCCGCACATAGTTTTGCGGAAGCGTAATCGTCACCATATGTGCCTTCGCATAGTCAATATTGACCACCGACACGTGTAGCGTCCCATCTGTGGCGCGAGAGGCGGAGGCGCTAATAGCCGGCAGCGTCTCACCGCCGTGGGCGTACTCCGGACTCTCTACCCGGATCGGCACCCTCGTCGCATCCTGGTGCACCTTGTACATCTCCATGACGTGATACGTCGGCGTCAGCACAAGCTGATTTCCCTCGGTCAGGATCACGGCCTGCAGCACGTTCACCGCCTGCGCCAGATTCGCCATGTGCACCCGGTCGGCGTGGTTGTTGAAGATATTCAGGTTCATCCCCGCGATCATCGCGTCGCGCATCGTGTTTTGCTGATACAGGAAACCCGGATTCGTGCCCGGCTCCACGTCGTACCACCCGCCCCACTCATCGACGATGAGGCCTACTTTCTTGGCGGGGTCGTACACGTCCATCACGGCGCTGTGCTTGGTCACCATCTCCTCCATCGCCCACGAGCGCTGCATCGTCGTCATGTACTGACTTTCGTCAAAACCCACGGCCGGTCCCTTGCCGCTCCAGTCGATCACCGAGTAGTGGTGCAGCGAGATGCCCTGCATGAGGTGATGCGGCACGTCGCGCATCAACACCTCCGTCCAGTGGTAGTCGCCGTCGGTGGCCCCGGCGGCCACGCGGTAGAGTCCGCCGTCGAGGCCCGCGCCCGACATGTAGGTGGCGTACCGTCGGTAGAGGTCGGCGTAGTACTCGACGCGCATGTTGCCGCCGCAGCCCCAGGCCTCGTTGCCGACGCCCCAGTAGCGCACGCCCCAGGGCTCCGCGCGGCCGTTGCGCCGGCGATCATCCGACATCGGACTCGTGCCCGGGTAGTTGACGTACTGCACCCAGTCCGCGAGCTCCTGCACGGTCCCGCTGCCGATATTGGCGGCTAGGTAAGGCTCGGTGTCGAGTAGGTCGCAGAGCTGCAGGAAGTTGTGCGTCCCGAAGCTGTTGTCCTCGGTCACGCCGCCCCAGTTGGTATTGACCATCGTCGGACGCTCGTCGCGCGGGCCCACGCCATCCCGCCAGTGGTAGGTGTCCGCGAAGCAGCCCCCCGGCCAGCGCAAATTAGGGATCTGCAGCCGGCGCAACGCCTCGATGACATCGCTGCGGAGCCCGTCGACGTTGGCAATGCTGTCGTTGCCCTCCCCGACGTAAAACCCGCCGTAGATGCTGCGCCCGAGGTGCTCGGCGAAGTGGCCGTAGATGTGGCGGCTGATCACGGTCGAGTCCGGGCCGTCGAGCACGGTGATCGTGGCCATTTGCGCGCTGAGCGGGACCAGCGGCGCGAGTATGGCGAACGCAGCGGACAGCAGGATCGTAAAGCGGAGCATCGATTATCAGATTGAGGCGTAGGCGACAAGTTAGTCGGATGGCTGCTAGTCCGGGCCACCGATGGCTGTAAGCCCGGCATTTGACCAGCGGGGCGCCTGAGCGTCGTGGGCCCTTTAACCAGCAGCGACCGTCATGCTGTGTCGAGTCATTCCGCCCTACTTTCGCCCGTTCAACGCCCAAGCATGAATCTCCAAAAGCTCCTCTCCATCAGCGGCAAGCCCGGCCTCTACCGCATGATCACCAACAAGTCTAGCGGCCTTATCGTCGAGGGCCTCGCCGACGGCAAGCGCGAGTTTATCGCCTCGCGGCAGCATCAGTTCACACCCCTCGAGTCGATCGCCATCTTCACCGACGACGGCGACTCGGTCCCGATCCGCCAGGCGATCGAGCGGATGCAGGAGCAAATCGGCGACAACCCACTGCCCGACCCAAAAGCCCCCGCGGAGGCCTTCCGCGAGTACTTCCTCGACGTGCTCCCGAACCACGACCCCGAGCGCGTCTACGTGAGCGACATCAAGAAGCTCGCAAAGTGGTACGCGCTACTCGATACATCGGGCGCGCTTACGGCCGAGGAGCCGGCGGCCGAGGAGGCGACGGCAGCCGAGGGAGGCGCCACCGACGCTGCTGAAGGTGAGGTGAAGGAGGCGGCCCCGAAGGCGAAGAAGCCTTCCTCAGGCAAGAAGCCCAGCAAGTCCGGCGCTCAGTCCGGCGGCATGAAGGGCACGAAGCAGTCGACCGTTGGTGTGTCGAAGGCGGGTGGCCAGCGGAAGATGGGGGGAGGTTGAGGGCTAGTGGTTGAATGTTTGAAGGTTGAATTGTTGGATGGGCTGCCGCGTAGGGCGGGCTAGCGCATGATGATGCTGGGGAAGACTACCAGGCTCTCGACCCTGTCCGCGCCCACGGCCGCCACCCCAAAATAGTAGTTGTCGACTACCAGACCAGTGGCGGTGTGCTCGGTCACGTCACCGCCCGGCACCCATAGGTAGCGCTCCCACTGCGGCTCGGTCGTCAAGCGGTAATACACCTTGTAGCCGATTGCTCCCGGCACCGCTGTCCATTTCAGCCTAGCCGCCGGCTCCACCGTTCCGCCGATTTCGACGGGCGCCGGGGCGGGCGGCGCCATCGCGAGCGCAGCCAAGACCGTTGCATTCACCGCCGTCAAGCGCGCGGCGTACTGAAAATTGACGCCCTCGATCACGTCCCCGTACTTCCGCCCATCCTCCGTGCGGAGGTCCTGGTGCTGCCGGTCGTAGTGCTCGTGCGCCTCCATGATGCGCACGCCCGCGAAGCCGGCGTCATTGAAAGGGCGGTGGTGCCCGCCGCGACCAAAGCGATCCAATCGGTACACCATCATCGGGTGCAGCTCCGGGAGGTAAGCCGTGGTGACGCGGTGGATGTAGCGCGCCAGCTGCCGACTCGGTCCGTCGACCTCGCCGCCGTAGAAGCGCTGTAGCGTCTGGAGGCGTGCATCGGGCTCAGGAAAATTAGGCTCCGAGAAGATGCGGAACTCGCGGTTGTCGGTCACGCCGTCGACGCCGGTGATGTTGCCGATCATATCGTTGTTGAGCACACCGACGATGTTCCACCCTCCGGCTCTCGCGCGCTCGGCGAGGGCTTTGCCGCCGAAGAGCCCCTGCTCCTCGCCCGAGAGTCCAGCCAAGAGAATGCTGCCGTCGAATTTGTATTTGCTCAGCACCCGCGCCGCCTCCAGCACGCCCGCCATGCCCGTGGCGTTGTCGTTGGCACCGGGCGAATCACTCGTGCGGTTCATGATGTCCGAGACGCGGGAGTCGATGTCGCCCGACATGAGCACGTAATCATTGGGGCGCTTCGTGCCTCGCAAAACGGCGTACACGTTGGCGATGTCGGTCGGAAGGTCGATGCGCTGATTTCCAGCCGAGTCGAAGACCGTGTGCTGGACGGAGACCTCGAGACAGCCGCCGCAAGCCGCGGAGATCCGGCGGAACTCCCCTTCGATCCACCGACGGGCCGCGCCAATGCCGCGGGTCTGCGAAACGGTATCAGACAGCGTGTGCCGCGTCCCGAAGCCTACTAGCTTCCGGATGTCGGCTTCGATGCGCTCGGCGCTCGGTGCGGCTGCGATGGCCGTGAGGCGATCGTTACGTTGGGCCTGCAGACCGGTGGTGAGTTTTGGCGAAAGCCCCCCGCACAGGAGGAGCGCCGCGAGCGCGAGTAGCTTATTCATGCCCGGCAATGTAAGGCATTCATAAAGGCTCCTAAACGTGCGCGTAACAGTGTCACGGTAGGTTTGTCCCCCAATGGCGATCGCTCCTCCTCCCCACCCCGACGTCGACATCGTCGTCGTTGCCGCACGGGAGCGCAATCCCCTCGATGCCCTCGCGCTGCTGCGCTACTTACAGTCGGTGACGCCCGAGATCGTCGTCATGATCGGCGCGGCGTGGGTGTCGCACTTTACAAAAGTCGACAGCTTCAAAGACGCCCTGCTCGCCGATCGCCTGGAGCAGCTCGCCAAGTGCGGCGCGCGACTCTACATCGTGGACCCGCAGTGTCGGAGCAACCTCCGCATCGAGTTGCCGCGCGGCCGCAAAGTAGAAGTCCGCCGCGAGCTCCAGCTGCGGGTCGAGGGGCGGTGGGTGCTGTTCGGGGCGCACGCCGACCACGTTCCGACCTTCGAGCGCCTCCGGACGTGGACGCGGGCGTGGTTCGGGGGCGCGAGGCAGCAGCCGGAGGTGAGCGCGGATTCGGCTTTCGCCAAAACGGTTTTCGCCAGGACGGCTTTCGCCAAAACCGTCTCTACCCTCGCCGAGGAGCGGAAGGTGGAAACGGTGGTCCTCGATCTCCCGGAGGCGCTCCTGCGCCGCATCGAGAAGCGAAGCGGCGAAGGGCTCACGCTCGCGAGTCCGGGCTTTTGGTCGACGGGACACGGCCTGCTGGAGCACCGCTACGGGCAGTGGGTCCTCACGGACGCCGCGCGGCACCGCGTGAGTGACCCGCGGCGCGCCTAGGTGGAAGTCGAGACCGTAGGTCTGCGGGAAACGCGGGCAGCCTCGCGCGACGAGACCACCGGGCGTAGAAAAGCGAGCAAAACACGGCCCTTACCCCCCAGCGGAACCGGTTTCACTCGCTTAATAAGCCGCGTGGCGACTTACGCTTTGCCGACGGGCCGGGGCGGCCTGTCGGTCGTATTTTCTGCCGCCGCGACGTGGGCGACGGGAGAAAAATGATTGAGCTTCCGATCCAAACCCTACCCCCCGATAGTCGGATCTTTCACTCAATCTAGGTCCCGGGGGACCCTGCTTTTAGGCGCTTCCGCTTGGCTTGGGGAGAGCGCGAATCTTTTGTTTGTCTGTGTATAAGTTATTTCGAAAACCGTGCCATTCGGGTTACGGAGTGGTGGATTTCTGTTGCTCGGCTCATTTGCCGCGACATGGAGGGTAAGGCAATTTTGGGGCCAAGAGCGTGTGCCTGGGGCGGCAAGCCCGAGGCGCTGGGCCTCGGAGGTTAGGCCATGATCTCGAGTGGTACGGTCGAGCGGTAATTGCCCCTCGTAAAGTCGGGGAAGAGCTGGGGGGCGCCACCACTCGCTACCGAGCGCTCGCTCAGGGGGGCGACGGCACTCCAGAGGCAACCTTCGTATAGGTTTTGGTCGAGGGGCTCCCCGCGGCGGAGAGATTCGACGATGCGGACCATCATAATGCCGTCCATGCCGCCGTGGCCGCTGGATTTGGTCTCATCGTTGAGGCGGCGGTAGAGCGGGTGCTCGTAGCGTTCGCGAAAACTGGCGAGTTGCTCGCCTTCGGCCCAGCTGTGGTGGTCTTTCGTCGCACCCGGGACGCCTCCCTCGAGGGCGACGCGCGTCGGGAAGCCCGCCATGCAGCCGCGTGTGCCCTGGATCAGGTTGAGACGGGAGTACGGCCGGGGACTGGTCTCGTCCCACTGGACCATGATCGTGCGGCCGAGTTTGGTTTTGAGGATCGAGGTGTTGAGGTCGCCGCCGCGGAACTCCAGGGCGTTCCACTTGTGGTCGGCGGGGTAGTGGGTTTTGGCGAAAGCCGCCCTACCTACCGACGGCGTGGAGTAGGAGACGATGCTCTCGAGGGTGTCCTCGCCGCGGGCGAGATTCATATACTGCGCCACGGGGCCGAGGCCGTGGGTCGGGTAGAGGTTGCCATTGCGGTGGGCGTAGTGCGCGGTGCGCCAGGAGCCGGTGCCACGGTCTACCTCGTCCATCTGCTTACGCAAATCGTGGATGTAGGCAGCCTCGCCGTGGAGGAGTTCGCCGAGGAGACCTTGGCGGCAGACGTTGAGGAACATGAGTTCGTCGCGACCGTAGTTGACGTTCTCCATCATCATGCAGTGGCGCTGGGTGCGCTCGGCGGTGTCGACGATGTCCCACATTTCGGGGGGCGTGAGGGCGATCGGGACCTCGACGAAGGCATGTGTGCCAGCCTGCATGGTCGCGATGGCCATCGGGGCGTGGTTGGCCCAGTTGGTGGCGATGAAGACGACGTCGGGCTTGACGTCGGTGAGCATCTGGCGCCAGGCGTTTTCGGCGCCGGAGTAGCGGGCGGGGGTTTTGTGGCGCTTGCCGCCACCGAGTTCGACGGATTTGGCGACCCACTGGTCGACGTTGTCCTCGTAGAGGTCGCAGACCGCGACGATCTCCGTGCCGTCGAGGCGACCGAAGTTCTCAAGGTGCGTGCCGCCGCGCGCGCCGAGCCCGATGAAGGCTGCGCGTACGTTGAGGAGTTTCGGGGCTGCGAAGCCGCCGAGGTAAGTGTTGGCGGCGGGGCGGGGTGGAGCTTCGGCATTGTAGGCTTGACCGGTAGCGACGAGTAAGGGGGCGGCAGCAAGGGCGCCTGTGGACAAGGCGGCGTTGCGAAGGAACTGGCGGCGGGGAAGGGTGGGCATACAGGATAATTGTGCGTGACAAACTACGGCTCACGTTTACGATCCAGAGGCACAGATTCGCGTGTACCGAACACGTAGCTTCTCCGCACCTCACGCTCGAAAGGCCTTCGCGACCCTTCGCGGCCCTTTGCGCTTTCGCGTTAGGCTCGCCGCAGGCGCATCTAGAAAAGACTTGGGTAGCTTGCGAAGGCACGGGAATCTTAGACTGCCACGATGTCACTAGCTTTCGTGAGCGACCGTCATCGGTAAAGGTTTTGGCGAAAGCCGCCTGCCAGCCTGACGCTTATATGTCGCTGGACTAGACTTTGATAGCTTTAGTGCCTTACCAAAAATAATCATCGCTATGTCTACCATGACCCACGGGCTCATCTCGGTCGAAACCGAGAACATCTTCCCGATCATTAAGCAGTTCCTGTACAACGACCAGGAGATCTTCCTCCGGGAGCTCGTCTCCAACGCCGTTGACGCGACCTCGAAAGTGAAGGCCGCCGCTCGCAAGGGCGACTTCGACGGTGACCTCGGCGATCTCACCATCCAGGTGTCGGTCGACAAGGACGCGAAGACGATCACGATCTCTGATAACGGCATCGGCATGACGCGCGAGGAGGTCGAGAAGTACCTCACGCAGGTGGCGTTTTCGTCGGCGAGTGAATTCTTGGAGAAGTATAAGGAGGGACTCAACGTGATCGGTAAGTTCGGTCTCGGGTTCTACTCCGCCTTTATGGTGGCCGAGCGCGTCGAGGTGATCACCAAGTCGTACAAGGACGACCAGGCGACGCTCTGGACTTGCGAGGGCAAGCCCGAGTACGAGATCGGCGATGCCGAGCGGGAGCGGCGCGGAACGGACATCATCCTCCACATCAGCGACGACGCCGTCGAGTACCTCGAGGAGGACAAGATCCAGGAGTTGCTCACGAAGTACTGCCGCTTCCTGCCGGTGCCGATCCAGTTCGGTACGAAGACTGACACCGACTACGAGGAGGTGCCCGTGCTCGACGCAGAGGGCAATGTCGAGACCGACGAGGACGGCAACGAGAAGACCGAGGAGAAGAAGACCGAGACCGAGGGCCCGAACGTCATCAACGACACCGACCCGATCTGGAAGAAGTCGCCGGCCGACCTCACCGACGAGGACTACAAGAAGTTCTACCAGGAGCTGCATCCGTACAAGCCGAACCCGCTCTTTTACATTCACCTCAACATCGACTACCCGTTCAATCTGACGGGCGTGTTGTACTTCCCCCCCTTGCGCGATCAGTTCGAGGTGCAGAAGAACAACATCTCGCTGTACTCCAACCAGGTGTACGTCACCGACGAGGTGAAGGACATCGTGCCTGAGTTCTTGATGTTCTTGCACGGCGTCATCGACTCGCCGGACATCCCGCTCAACGTCTCGCGCTCGGCGCTGCAGTCGGATCGGCAAGTCAAGCAGATCACCGGGTACATTTCGAAGAAGGTTTCGGAGAAGTTGACCGAGATCTTTAAGGAGGACCGCGCCGACTTCGAGTCGAAGTGGACCGACCTCGGCCCCGTGATCAAGTACGGGATGCTGACCGACGACAAGTTCTACGACCGCGCCCTGAAGTTTGCGCTCGTCAAGGACTTGCAGGACAAGTACTACACCCTCGACGAACTCAAGGAGGCCGTCGGCGAGACCCAGAAGGACAAGCACGGCAAGATTATCGCGCTGTACACCAACAACGCCGACGCACACGCGAGCTACATCGACGCGGCCGAGGGCCGCGGTTACAAGGTGCTCGAGCTCGGGCACGTGATCGACAACCACTGGGTTCAGCAAATTGAGCAGAAGGGCGGCGATTTTACCTTCGTGCGCGTCGACTCCGACACGATCGACAAGCTCGTCCAGAAAGACGAAGAGCGCGAGAGCGTCCTCTCCGAAGACCAGCAGAAGTCCGTCAAGGAGACCTTCGAGCGCATCAAGGGCGAAGGTGGTTCCATCCAACTTTCGCCACTGTCGCCGGAAGATTTGCCCGTGATCGTGACGCGCAACGAGTTCATGCGCCGCATGACGGAGATGCAGCAGTTCCAGCAGATGGGCGCCGGGAAGATGCCGGAGTTTTACAACATCGTGGTCAACACGAATCACCCCCTCGTGGCCGAGAAGCTCGCCAACGCCGAGGCGAGCTACGGCGACATGCTCGCCAAGCAGCTCGTCGACCTGGCGAAGCTTAACCAAGGCTTGCTGAAAGGCAAGGACCTGGCGGAGTTCGTGAAGCGCAGCGTGGGGGCGCTGGCATAGGCAATTCTTGAATGGCTGAAGTCCGAATTTTTGAATGGCCCGGCTGTCGTCCCTTGAGGATGGCGGCCGGGCTTGTTGGTTTATGGCCAGGGCGAGTCCGGCGTGTGGGGGTGCAGGTCGAGGTTCGGCTTCATGTCGGGTCTTGCGGCGGCGACCGACCGCAGTTCGCGTGCCGTGTTGGTTACAAAAACACCCCATACCCGACGAGCCTTCCCGACGCAACTTGCCCCGTAGGTGCCAGCGAGCCGCTTGTGCTCCACCTTCGGCGAAGCAGGCCACAAACCCGCCGTGACCGAGTGTGAGATCAGTGTCGCCAAACGTGAATCCGGGCGGTGGCCAGCGCGAGCGTACGAATACTTTTGACGAGCGCTTCCGCAAAAACCCTCCGTCGCCGAGTAGCACCACGCCGGCGTCGGCTCTCTTCTCGCGCGAGCAGCGAGCCCTCAAAAGTCCCTTTACTCATCCCACGAAGTATCTTGAAACACCCGATCCACCCCATGAGAAACGACCCGTCTTTACCTACGATCACGCGAGACCGGCGTGGCGCTTGGGCCATCGTAGCCCTCTCACTCCTACTTGTCTCCGCGCTAACTCCGGGCTGCTCCGACGACGACGGACCACGTACGCTCCGCGGTGCGGAGGTACCCTTCAATAGCGGTAAGGCCTGGATCGAAGTCGACGTTTCGGAAGACGGCGACCCGGGTGCGCTCGCAGTCGTCTTCACCGAGGCCTCACTCACTGCGCTACCGCGCGTGCCTGGCGTCCCGGTACCAGAGCTCGTCCTGATGCCTCCGGTCGGCGCGGACGTGAGTCCCCTCGACCACGTCACGGTCGACTGGAATCCCGCAGGCCACGAACCCATGCACGTTTACGATCGACCTCACTTCGATTTCCACTTTTACTTCATGAGCGCCGCCGAGCGCGATGCCATCGGCCCCTTCGACACGATCGGATTCAACGTGCCGCTACCGGCCGCGCAGCTCGCCCCGCTCTACCTCGAGACCCCCGGTGGGGTACCGCGCATGGGCGCGCACGTGATCGACCTGACGAGCCCCGAGATCGCGGGGACGGGCGCCTTCACGCACACCTTCATCTACGGAAAATACGCCGGCCGGCTCACCTTCCTCGAGCCGATGATCTCGGAGGAGTTTCTACTATCGAAACCCGACCTCGAGGCCACGATAAGGAAGCCAGCTTCCTTCGGGCGAACGGGTCACTTCCCGACTGCGTACACCGTGGGCTACAACGAGGCCGCGAAGACCTACCGCGTGGCGCTCACGGGGCTCACGCCGGGGAGTTAGCCGTACCGGCGACGGTGTAGCGCTCTAGCGCGACATTACTTTGCGGCATGCTCGCAATCGGAATCGACGGGGTGGTCACCCCAATCGCGGAGGCCCGCATCGACCCGCTCGACCTCGGCCTGCAGAGGGGCTACGCGGTGTTCGACTACTTCGGAATCCAGGCGGGGCTGCCGAGCTTTCTGCAGGACTACCTGCGGCGCTTTCGGCAGTCGGCGCGGCGGCTCGGGCTCGGGCTCGCGCCCACGGACGCCGAACTAATCGCCCACTTACAGGAGCTCGTACAGGCTAATGCCCTCGCGCACGGTGGCTGCAAGCTCATCCTCACCGGCGGACCGAGCGAAGACGGCTACACCCCTGTGCAGTCCAGGCTCTATACTTACGCTTTCGCCAAAACCCCCAACCCCGAGGCGGCCGTGGGCGGGCCTCCGATCCGCGTCAACCTCCTGGAGTACGCGCGCGACTGGCCGGACGTCAAGACGACCAACTACGTGGCCGTCCTGGCGCGTCAGCGCCAGCAACTCGCCACGGGTGCCGCCGAACTCGTCTACCACCACGGCGGCTACGTGTCGGAGGCCTCGCGCTCGAACGTCTTCGTGGTCACGCCCCGAGGCGAATTGTGGACCACGCCCACCGAGACGGCGCTGCGGGGAATCACGCGCCAGCACGTCATGGCCGCCGCGCGCAAGGCTGGCATTACCGTACTGGAGCGATCGATGGCAGTGTCGGTACTCACGGAGGCGGCCGAGGTGTTCGTTACGGGCAGCGGCAGACTTGTCACTGGGGTGGGTCAGGTCGAGGCGCAGGTCATCGGCGACGGGGGCGTAGGCCCGGTGACGCGGCGGGTGGCGGGGCTGTTCCGCGAACGCGCCCTGTCGTGTGCGGGATGGTGAGGGCGGCGCGTGGCTCAGGTGGCCAGTAGGCCGAGCGTGACCGCGTCCCGCTGCCCGCTGTAGAATTCGTCGAGCACTTTCGTGAAAACGCTCTGCTCATCCCCATCTTCTGCCCGCTCGAAGAGCGTCATGCTGGAGCGCAACTTCAGGTCGTCCGGAGAGCCAAGCACCCGGTGCGCGTCGCGCGATGGGTGGTCGAGCAGGGCCTGCGTGATCTCTCGGAGCCGCGCGCCGAGAACGGGGTGCGCGAGGTAAGCTTCGGCTTCCGCCAAACATGTGATAGCGTAGCGCTCCGCCATCGCGCTGCGGCCGAGACCGCTCACCTGCGGGAAGACGAACCACATCCAGTGCGAGCGCTTGCGGCCAGCGCGGATTTCGGATAGGGCCTGGTCGTAAACGCCGGCCTGGGCGGAGAGGAAGCGATCGAGGTCGTACGCCATGGTGGTGTGAGGTCACCGAAGATCGATTTGTGTGGCGCGTGTGGTCGGTTTTGGCGAAAGCCCTCAGCTCGGGTGGACGAAGCCCCGCGCGTGGCCGGCGGGCGCCATGGAGTTAGGTCACGGGCGCTCCTTGCCTTGGAGACGTGGATTGACCGACCTTTGCGGCGAGCGCCACGAGGCGACTCGCGCTATGCTCCGCCCCAACCTCGACCGCTACTCGCCGACGCAACTCATCGGCGCTTTCCTCGTGTTGCTCGTCCTCCTCGAGTTCGGCTACCCGGTGACGCGCTACGGCGAGGGCTGGGTGATCGCCTACCAGATCTGTTACGCGAGCCTGCTTGTCTTCGGGGCCTGGGCCACGCGTACGGCGGTGTCCTCGTCGTGGGTGGCGGTCGTGTCGGGTCTGGCCTTCCTCGGGGCTAGCGTGTACTACGTGCTCAATCCCGGGAGTACGCTCGCCACCTTGGTAACCTACATCGCGCTGATCCCTTACCAGGCCACGCTCATCGTGCGGCTCTGGCACTTCGTGGAGCGCCGCGACGAAGACGCGTTGCCGGACATCCTGGCGGCGGTGTGCGTGTATCTACTCATCGGCGCAATCTTCGTCCCGGTGTACGGCCTGCTCGAGACACTGGAGCCGAACTCCTTCATCGACATCGGCCGCGACGGCAACGTCGTCGAGTGGCAGGAGTTCCAGTACTACAGCCTGGTGACGCTCAACACCGTAGGATTCGGGGACATCCGCCCGGTGGGTAGCTGGGCGCGGAGCCTCTCCACGCTCGAGGCTATGACCGGGGTGCTCTACATCGCGATACTGGTCTCGCAGCTGATCGGACGCGTGCGTGACCGCGAGCAGCGCGGGAAGGCGGAGGGGCGTGCGGACGATAGAGATGTGGAAGCCAAGACGCCGGAGATCCTCAAGGATTCGCAGCCAGAGGGCCGTGCGGATCTTTAGTGGCCCTCGATCGTGGCTGCGCTAGGGGACAAAATAAGGGCGGGGCCACCGACACTTAGTGTCGGCAGCCCCGCCAAGGAAGGGTAGGTTAGCGATAAGGCTCTTCCCAGAGGGGGCCTTACGCAGACTTCTTGCTGCTCGATTTGCTGCCGGAAGACTTGGCCGTGTCCGATTTACCGCTAGTCGATTTGCTACCGCCGGATTTGCCGCCGGTGGACTTGCCGCTGTCCGTCTTGCTGCTGCTTGGCTTGCTGCTGCTCGACTTCGCACTGCTGGTACTGGTGCTGCCCGTTGAGGTGCTACCGGTAGTGCCGCCGGTGGTGTCCGACTGGCTATTTTCCGAGCGCTTGCCGCCAAGTTTCTCGCCGGCAGCCACGAGTGCGTGACCGAGTTGCTCGACCTTCTCGATGCCCTTGGTCTCCTCGTGTCCGGCCGCACGACTCGTGGACTCGCCGAGCTTGATCATCAACTCGCCGATCTTGGCGCCATCGAGATTGTCGCCCTCGAGGTGCTTGCGTAAGCGCGCGAGGTCTTCGTGAATGGTCTTGGCGCCGCGCCACTCAGCACTCTCGAGGGTGGTCTCCCACTTCTCGATGGATTTGGCGGCGGTTTTGGCGGCGGACTGCTCGAGCTTGCCTTTGAGCATCTCGATGGTGTCGTCCAATTTTTTGTTTTGCATGATAGTTAGGTTTGCTTACGGAAAGAGCGACGGCCAACGCGGCCACCGTTCATGCCGAACAGGGCTTCTTTAAAGTCGGTTCGGGCCGTCTCTGGCGTTGGCGCGCGTTTCGGCCCGAAGTTTCTAAAGCGCTACGCAAAGAGCTCGTTGCCGTCGGATCGCGACCCCTCAGGTGTACTCGGGGCCACTACGCCACCCGGTCCGTGCGGTGATCGAAAGTGCGTACGTACGAGCACGGGGGCGCCGGTCGAACTGTGCGGAAGGTCTACGCCGCGCAAGCCCTCACGGCAACCGATAGAGCTCAAGGTCGGCACCCGTAGCTACTAATTGCGCCCCCTCGGGGAGCCGGACCTCGCCCGGCCTCCGCAGCAGGTAGTCGGTCCGCGGATCCGCTCCCTGGCCGAGGGTCCGCACCCCACGTTGATCCA
>JBGTKC010000017.1:0-1628 GCA_041744755.1 Saprospiraceae bacterium | reverse complement strand
CGCTGGATGGCGATGTCGGGCGGTAGGAGGCGATTGAGGCGGTGCGCGAAGCGCGCGGGCACCGGTTTGGACGTATCGAAGTGCGCCACGTAACGACTCGCGTGCACGCCGGCGTCCGTGCGCCCGCAGCCCGTCGGCTCGATCTCCTCGTTGAGGATCTTGCTCAACACCGCGGCAATCGTCTCCTGGACACTGGAGCTGAGGGGCTGGCGTTGCCACCCGTGGTACCGCGCGCCATTGTAGGCGAGGTAGAGGAAGTATCGGTGCGTCAAGGGGGGCGAAGGTCGGGTATTAAGGGTTGGTTGGTGGATTGGTAAGTTGGTTGCTTGGCACACTGAGGGGCGTCGTTACGCCAGCCACCAATCAACCAAACCACCAAGTCACCAAATAACCTTTCACTCCCAGGGCTCAAACGCCGCCAGCTTCATGTGCGCCAGGTGGTGCCGCCCGTGCCAGGCGTAGAGCCGCGCTACCTCCGTGACGCTGAAGAGGCGATTCTGCCCAGTATGCAAGTACTGCCGCGCGCGCTGCTCCGCGGTAAGGCCGGCGAGCAAACCCACGAAGCGAGTGTGCAAACCGCTAAGCAGCAGTAGGGTAGCGTCTAGCGGCAGCGTGTAGTCCGGCAGTTCGGCCGTCGGACCTTCGTCGTAGGGCGCCACGGCGGGTTGCTCTTCGGTCAGTGCGCGCTTCGTCCGCAGGTAGGCGTGCATGTGGGAGTCGGCACAGTGGTGCACGAGCGTCGGGATCGTCCAGGAGCCCTCGCGGTACTGCTGGGTAAGCTGTTTTGGCGAAAGCCCGCTGAGCACGCTTTTCACCCTTTCGGGAAAACTCCCGATCTCCTTCACGTCGGCGGTGTAGTCGGTGTCGGCGGCGAGGGCGGCCTCCATCGTGCCGGCGGGGTAGCGTCGGTCCATGGGGCGAAGATGGCGCGTCGTGGCTAGCTGCCGCGCGAGAAGTCCCCGCGGCAGCGCATCCAACACTTCAACCCTCAACAATTCAACACTTTCCCCCTACTCCGGCTCGAAGCCCAGAATAATATTGAACTGCCCTAAGTTCTTGAACGAAGGGTCCGCACCCCCCACCGTCCCATCCGGCCCGATCTTGTCGAAGCCCAGGCCGTAGTCAAATCCGAGCGTACCGAACATCGGCAAGAAGACACGTATACCGCCGCCGGCCGTGCGCTTGAGGTCGAAGGGATTATAATCCTTGGTCGAGCGCCAGGAGTTGGCGCCCTCGGCGAAGGCGAGCACGTAGAAGGTCGCACTCGGGTTGAGCGAGATCGGGTAGCGCAGCTCTAGCGAGAGCTTGTTGTAGATGCTCGTCGGCGAGGGGCGATTGCTGCCGCCGAGGGTGTTGTTCTCGAACTCCGCGATCTCGTAACCGCGAGACGAGATGATGTCCGTACCGACGTTGCGGGCCACCTGTGAGTTGTTGACGCCGTTGCCACCCAACTGAAAGCGCTCGAACGGACTGATGCCCAAGGTCTTGTTGTAGGCTCCGAGGAAGCCCATCTTGGCGGAGGTCTTGACGACCAGCTTGGCGAACAGGTTCTTGTACCACTCCGCCCCCACCTGCCAACGGTGGTACTCCACGTAGCGGTAGCGGTCCTGGAGGCTCTGGTCGAGCGA
>JBGTKC010000016.1:0-51094 GCA_041744755.1 Saprospiraceae bacterium | reverse complement strand
GACGTGAGCGTGGCCCACCTCCCGGCCGGGGTCTACGTCCTCACCGACGGCGAGACCGCCGTGCGGTTCGTGCGGTAGATCTACAGTGAGCAGCTGTGATAACGCGTATCTGAGCGTTCTTGTGGATATGCTCGCTTAGGCTACGAAGGGCCCGCGTCTCACCGACGCGGGCCCTTCGTGTTTAGACCGCTGCCTTAGCGCTTGATGATGCGTTGCGACTGCACGCGTCCGCCGTCGGCGACCCGCAGCACGTAAACCCCGCTCGCGAGGTTCGCCGGCCACACCAGGTGGTTCAACCCAGGTGCGAGCCCAAGTCCGGCGAGCCGGCGACCGGCGAGGTCGTACACGTCCAGTTGTCCGGCCACGCCGGCGTACCGCACGGCGAGCGCTTCGCTCACGGGGTTCTCCGCCACCGCGAAGAGGCTCGCGGTCTCACCAGGGCTACGGCGCGTGTGTGCAATCACCGCGGAGTACGCCGAGCTCCCGTCGCGGTCCACCTGGTGGATTCGGTAGTAGTAGGTCTCGCCGTCCTGGACCCGCTCGTCGTCGAAGGGATACACCGCCGGCGAGGTCGCGTAGCCGCGCGCGGGCGCAGTGCCGAGAACAGACCATTCGGCACCGTCACCACCGTCGGCGCTGCGCTCGACCTCGAAATAGTCGGTATCCTGCTCCTGGGCCACGCCCCAGCTCACGCGCACGGCCATGGCTAGGTCTGCCGCCTCCACCGAGGTCCACTCCACGGGCAGGGGAGTGGCACAGGCAGTGCCGTTGTCGGTGGGCGTACTCCCGAGGGCGACGGCGCGGGTGCTCTTGTAGCCGGCGGCGTCGATCGCGGCCACGCTGAAGTAGGTGCGTTGGTTGTTGGTGAGGTCGCCGATGATGGCCTCGGTGGCGGTGACGCTTCGGACGCGCGTCATGTCTTTCCCGTCGAAGGCGAATACGTCGTAGGCGACGGCCCCGGCTACCGCCGTCCACTGTAGGCGCATTTGGCCGGCGCACACGTCGCTGCTCGAGAGCGCAGTGGGCGTGGCGAGCAGCGTGATCGGGCTGGCCACCTCGTGGCTCATCGCCGAGGCGAGATTGGTGACGCGGAATACGTAGCGCACGTCACTGGCGGTCGGTGGGGTCCAAGTCACCATTCGGGACTCATTGCCGAGGTTGGCACTGATCGTGGACCACGCCCCCCGCGTAGCGGGCTGGCCCGGGGCGGTGGAGCTCGCTACGGCGTACTCGACCTTCCAGTTGCCGGTTTGCCCCGGAGAGCCCTCCCAGGCGATCGGGACGGTGCCCTTCGGGTCGAAGCTCTCGCCCCCGACCGGATGTACGATCCGCACACTCGGCTGGAGGGCCGCCCAGGTGAGGGCGAAGTTGGTTTTGCCGAAAGGCTGCTTCCGCCCCGCGACCACGAGCGTGTACGTACCTGCCGCCGGGGCGGGGAGGGTGACCTGCTCGATGTTGTTGAGGGTGTCGCGGCTCCGCGATGCGAGGGCGACGGGATTGCGGGCGTCGAGGACCCACGGGCGCAGCGTATCACCGGCGGGCGTGAGGACGTAAAGATCGAGATCGTCGACGAGGGTGCTGCCCGCGTTGTTGGTCGGGCCGGGGCGATCGTGCCAGTACAGCATTACCCGCAGCTGTTCCGTGCCGGCGGCCACGGCGAGCGTCCGACGGAAGGGCGTGCCGATCGTGACTGCGCCCTGGTAGTGGTCACCCTGCGTGAGCGTGCGGATGCCGCCCGTCCCGGAGATCATCCCGAAGCCAGACTCAAAGTCCGGGCCCGCGCGCCCGATATCCTCGGCGGTATTGCAGGCTACGGCCTTTAGCAGGGCGCCGTCGGGGAGGGAGTCGCGGTGCAGCTTCTTGTACTGCTCGGTGAAGAGCGCCAGCATCCCGACCACGCCGGGGGTGGAGAAGCTGGTACCCGATCCGGCGGTGTATCCCGCCGAGCGATCATTGCCGGTGACGCTGTGCCCGACGGCGATGATCTCGGGCTTGAGGCGACCGTCGAGGGTCGGGCCGCAGCTGCTCGAGGAGAAGCGCGTCCGCGCGCTGGTGGCATTTCCTACCGTGAGGGCATTCTTGGCGTTCTGCGCTCCGCCGGGGATCCGGGAGTACGGAGCGGCTACCCCCTCGCAGACCGAATTGCCGCTGTTGCCGGAGGCGTACACGTGGGCGAGCTTCGGGTTGTCGAGTAGCTGCTGGTCGATGCTGGCCGAGGCTCCGTAGTAGCGGTTGGCGGTGGTGCAATTAAAGGTCGGTCCGTAGGAGTTGTTGGTGATCGTCATGCCGTAGTCCTCGAAGTGATACGGGCTGAAATAAGTAATGGCACTACTGGACTCCACCACGAACTTGGCCTTGCTGGCCGTCCCGCGGTAGCGGGGGTTGAGGGTCCCGGCGCCCCCCGCGAGGCTCGTCACGAAGTCGGGGTGGGTCCCCCAGGAGGAGTTGTAATAGTTGGTGGTATAGAGGACGCGACCGGCCACGTCAGGGTGTCCGCTCAGCATACCGCCGTCGCCGATCCCGATCACGACCCCCTCGCCGTTGAGGTTGAGGTCACCAGGGGTGTCGCTGTTGAGGACGGTGGCGCGGTGCTCCCAGAGGGGGAAGTCGCTGTAGGGCACGTGCTCTCCCTCCGCCGGGGAGGCGTCGAGGAGGTAGGGGTGGGCTAGCAATTCGCGGAGGCCGGCGGGCGTAGCGCTACCGCGGAGGGTGACCCCGCCGACCACCTGGTCTACTTCCGGACGAAAATCGGCTTTCGCCAAAACCTCGGACAGGTATGCCGCCGCGCCGGGGAAGGCGAGCACGAGTTCGACGGCGTAGCGCGGCTCGGCCTCGGCGGACGGGGAGGGGGTTTCGGCGGCCCTCGGGTTGGCAGATGCACATTCGTTCACGAGGGCCAGGTCCTCGGCAGCCAAGTCGGCCATGACTGGTCGGAGCTCGGGGGCAACATCGAAGGCGCCGAGGTGCTCAGTTTTGGCGAGCGTGAGCGAAGCTGCTTCCACGGCCTGCCCGAAACTCGGTTGGCCACTGAGCAGGTAGCGCCCCTGGCCGTAGTGATGCAAGATGCGGATACCCTCCGTGGCCAGACGCTGCGTCGCGTCCGCGGACAGTGGGTGTCCCAACTGAACGAGCCGAGGGGCCTGCGGGGCCGTTGCTTCGGTGGCGAGGCGAGCCTGTGCGAAGGCCTGCGAAACGCATAGGCACAGGACGAGAGCGAGCGCGTTAGTGGCGAGCCACAGGCGGGAGATGGACATTTGGATCCGTTGGGTGCACGAGGACTGTGTGGTGCACCCGCCGAATGCCGGCAGTGGGCTGGCGGCTAGACAGGGGGTCTGGCGGTGTGTCTCCCCCTTAGGACAAGGCCCGTGCCAAGGGCCTGACTGGGCTTTTCCGCCCGTCGGCTGGCGGTTTCAATAGAAAATACTTGCATGTATATGTGCCTACCGCCCTAGCTGATTACCCCATAAAACCGGTGAAGAATTATTCTACAATTAATACGCCAGCAAGGCCCCGATTGCCGCACCGACCTTGTCTGCGCTCGGGAGGCACGCCTGTTCCTGGGGCCAGTTGAGGGGGATGGCGGGGGTTTCGGCGGCGCCGAGGGTGCGAACCGGGGCGTCGAGATCGCGGAAGCAGCCCTCCTGAATGCGACCGGCGAGGGCCTGGGCGAAGGAGTGCCGGACGGGCTCCTCGGTGACGACGAGCACGCGGTGGTGGCGGGCGGCGGCCGCGAAGACGGCGTCCTCGTCGAGGGGCGCGAGTGTACGTAGGTCGAGGACCTCGACCCGGCCCGGGAAGGCCTTGGCGGCGTCCAAGGACCAGTACACGCCCATCCCGTAGGTGACGATGACCAGGGAGGTCTCCCGGTCAGACCCCGCGGCCGCGAGCGCGGTGCGGGCTACGCCGAAAGGGATCGCGTAGCCGGCCGCCGGCTCGGGTGTCATGGCGGCGGCGGTACCGGGGAGCTTGCTCCAGTACAAGCCTTTGTGCTCGAGCATCACCACCGGGTTCGGGTCTTCGAAGCCGGCGCGCATGAGGCCCTTCATGTCGGCGGCGTTGGAGGGGTAGGCGATCTTGATCCCGCGAATGGCCGTGAGGACGCTCTCGACACTGGACGAGTGGTACGGCCCGCCGTGGCGGTAGGCGCCCGTCGGGACGCGGATCAAGGTCGAGACCGGCCACTGGCCCGCCGAGAGGTAGCAGGAGCGGCTCACCTCGGTAAAGAGCTGATTGAGCCCCGGCCAGATGTAGTCCGCGAACTGCACCTCGACGATGGCGCGGCACCCGACGGCCGACATGCCCGCCGTAGACCCGATGATGAAAGCCTCCTGGATGGGGGTGTTGAACACCCGCTCGTCCCCGAAACGCCGGCCGAGCAGGGCTGCCTCCCGGAAGACGCCCCCGAGGCGCGCCCCGACGTCCTGGCCATAGAGCAGGGCCTCCGGGTAGGCTTCGAGAATCTCGCCTACGGTATGCAGGGCCGCGTCGACTACGCTCGTGACGGCGGCCCCGGCGGGGCTACGCTCGCCGCGCTCCTCGACTATTACGGCACTGTCGGGCCAGGTGCCCGACTCCGCGAAGACGTGGTCGAAGAGCGTCCCTGCGGTGGGCTCGGGCGCCTGGCGCGCACGGGTGTACTGCACGGCCACGGCGGCGTTGGCGTCCTCGACGATTTCGGTGAGGCGGCTGTCGCCAAAACCACTAGCCAGCAGGCTGTCCCGGAGGCGGTCGAAGGGATCGCGGTGGCGCTCGGCCTCGAGCTCTGCGGCGCGGTAGAAGTCAGCGCGAACGCCCGAAGTGTGGTGGTTGAGTAAAGGCACGTCCGCCTGCAGGAGCCACGGGCCATTGCCGGCGCGAAGGTCCTCGAAGATATCGGTTACGGTATTGTAGCAGAGGGTGAAGTCGGTTCCGTCGATGCGTTTTGCCGAAAGGCCCTTAAACCCACGCGCGTACTCGACGGCGTCCATGGCGCGGACCTCGTCCGCGTGCGCGGAGATGTCCCACTCGTTGTTCTGGACGAGGAACAGGATGGGGAGGCGCTTGAGGACCGCCATCTGGAGCGCCTCGGCAACCTCGCCCTCGGTAACGGCGGCATCGCCTAACGAACACAGGACTAGTGGACCGCTGAGCTGATGGAGCGGCTGTGCCTGGTGGACCGCTGCGCTAATGGACTGCCGCGAGGAAGAGCCTGCCAAGTACTTAAGACCTAGGGCGGCGCCGGCGGCGGGGATGGCCTGCATGCCGGTGGCGGAGCTCTGGTGGGGAATTTTGGGCAGGTCGTCGCGGCGGAGGCTGGGGTGGGCGTAGTAGGTGCGCCCGGCGCTGAAGGGATCGGTGGCGCGACCGAGGAGCTGGAGCATCAGCTCTTCGGGGGTCACGCCCATGCCCAGCAGCATGGCGTCGTCGCGGTAGTAGGGGTAGGCGTAGTCCTGGGGCTGGAGCTGCATCCCCACCGCGAGCTGGATGGCCTCGTGCCCGCGGGAGGTAGCGTGGACGTAGCGACTGGCCTCCTTGAAGTTGGCCTCGTAAAGTTCGGTCAGGGCCTTGGCCGTGGCCATGAGGCGGAAGGCGGTCTCGAGGGGGAGGGAAGGAGGTCGTTTGGTTGTTCGCTTGATTGGTTGTTTGGTGGAAGGGCTGTTCGGCTGCTTGGCGGGAGGCATGGCGCGAAGGTAGGGAGGGAGCTGCATGGTCGGGATGACCGGCGGTGGTTCACGGCACCTGCTCGAGGCTGAGCTTCACCACGCCCACGTCTCCAAAGTCCTCCTCACTCCCAGCTACAGTAGCATCGCCGAAGAAGATTTCATCAGCCAGCACCTCCGACCTTACGTAGGCTCCGTGAGCATGAATGGCCGCGCTCAACGAGTCATTCTCAGCTAGCGTCACCTTGATTCGGTCCGTCACCTCCAGGCCGCTGTTTTTGCGCAGATTCTGAATGCGATTGACCAGCTCGCGGGCCAGTCCTTCGCGCTCTAGCTCGGGGGTGAGCGTGAGGTCGAGGGCTACCGTGAGCGCCCCATCGGAAGCGATACTCCAGCCAGGGATGTCTCGGGCGGAAATCTCGACGTCCTCGAGCGTAAGCGTAAATGCTACTCCTACGTCTTCGATGTAGATGACGTGCTCGCCGTCGCGTTCTAATTGTTGAATTGTAGAAGGATCAAAGTTTTGGATGAGCTCCGCCACGGCCTTCATCTGTTTGCCGACCTTCTTACCGAGCACCCGGAAATTGGGCTTGATCGTCTTCGAGAGCGCATCTCCGCTGACGTACTCGATCTGCTTCACGTTGAGCTCCTGCAAGATCAAGTCTTCCACGAGTTCGACTTGTTTAAGGAAAGCAGGATCGAGCACCGGGACCAGCATCTTGGCGAGCGGCTGCCTAACGCGCACATTGGCGCCCTTACGCAAGGAGAAGCCGAGACTCGCGATGCGCTGCGCGTAGTTCATCCGCTCTTCCAGTGCCGTATCAATTGTTTCGACGTCGGGTTCCGGCAACAAGGAGAGATGTACGCTTTCGCCAAAACCTAAGTCTCCCCAAAGCCGCTCGGCGTAAAAGGGTGCGATCGGCGCCATCAACTGCGCCACCAACGCCAGGGCCTCGTGCAGCACCTGATACGCCGCCCTCTTGTCCTCGGTCAGCCCCCCTCGCCAGAAGCGCTTGCGGTTCAAGCGCACCCACCAGTTGCTCAACTCATCCACGACGAAGTCCTGCACCAGGCGCCCCGCCGTCATCGGCTCGAAGTCATCGTAGGCCGCGCGAACGTCCCGCAGCAGGGAGTTCATACGGGAGCGGAGCCAGGCGTCGATTTCGGAATCTCCTTCTGCGCTCCCTGCGCCTCTCTGCGCTCTCTGCGGTCCAGTCGCTGCGCCAGGAGCCCGTCTTTGTCCGGTGGCCTCCCACGCATCCACATTCGCGTACAAGGCAAAGAATCCGTAGGTGTTATAAAGTGTCCCGAAAAACTTCCGCGTCACCTCCTGGATGCCCGCCTCGTCGAACTTGAGGTTGTCCCACGGCGCCGCGTTCGTCATCATGTACCAGCGCACGGCGTCGGCGCCGTAGGCGTCGATCGTCGCGAAAGGATCGACGGCATTACCGAGGCGCTTCGACATCTTCTGGCCATTCTTGTCCAGCACGAGGCCATTGGAAAGCACATTCTTGAAGGCTACCGAGTCAAACACCATCGTCGCGATCGCGTGCAGAGTGTAGAACCAGCCACGCGTCTGGTCCACACCCTCGGCGATGAAGTCGGCCGGAAAGTTGCGCTCGAAGACTTCCTTGTTCTCGAACGGATAGTGCCACTGCGCGTACGGCATCGCCCCAGAGTCGAACCACACGTCTATCAAATCCGCCTCTCGCCGCAATTCCTTGCCGTCCTTATAGAGCACGACCTCATCGATGAACGGCCGGTGCAAATCTGCAGGCACAGATTGTTTTAGCGAAAGCTGGACGTTGGCCTCGTCGATGGCCTCGGCCAAATCGGCGATGCTCGTGATGCAACGCTCGACGGTGCCGCACTCACTCCGCCAGATCGGCAGCGGGATGCCCCAGTAGCGCGAGCGCGAGAGGTTCCAGTCCTGAAGATTATCGAGCCAGTTGCCGAAGCGACCCGTGCCCGTGGAGGCCGGCTTCCAGTTGATGGTCTCGTTGAGTTCCGACATCCGCTGCTTGACGGCGGAGGCCCGGATGAACCAGGAGTCGAGCGGGTAGTACAGCACCGGCTTGTCCGTGCGCCAGCAGTGCGGGTAGTTGTGCTCGTACTTCGAGACGTTGAGCGCCTGGCCGCGGAGCTTGAGGTCGACGGCGAGGTCGACGTTGACATCCACGTAGTCTTCCTCGTCGCGGTAGTTCTTCACGAAGCGATTCGAGAAAGGGCCGACGTTGTCCGTGAACTTGCCTTGCTGGTCGACGAGCGTAAGTGCTCCGAGGCCCGCGGCCATCCCCGCGCGCCTGTCGTCCGCGCCGAAGCTCGGGGCCGTGTGCACGATGCCGGTGCCGTCGGAGGTCGTCACGAAGTCGCCCGCGATGATCTTGAAGGCGTCCGTGCCCTCGCCCACGGGCTCGATGGCGTTGCCGAAGTCGAAAACGGGCGCGTAGCGTAGGCCGACGAGGCTCTCGCCGGTGAAGGGTTCGGATTGCTCCAGGACCGTCGGCTGGTTGTTGCCCCCGAACCACTTGGATACCAGCTCCGCCGCGAGTACGATGTGCTGTACTTCCTGCGAGTACGGGTTTCCGGTTTTCACCAAAACGTACTGGATGCGCGGCCCGACGGTGAGGCCGGTATTAGATGGGAGCGTCCAAGGCGTGGTCGTCCAGGCCGAGACATAGACCGCGTGACCCTCCGCCATCGTCGACTGGATAGGAGCGGGCGTTACGTCTTTTGGAAGGTCCTCGCGCAGCGCAAACAGGGCCACCACCGTCGTATCCTTCACCTCCTTATACGCCCCCGGCATATTCAGCTCGTGGCTACTCAGTCCCGTGCCCGCCGCTGGCGAGTACGGCTGGATGGTGTAGCCTTTATAGAGCAGTCCTTTTTCGTACAGCTGCCCGAGCAGCCACCAGACACTCTCGATGTAGTCGTTCTCGAAGGTGACGTAGGGCTTGTCGAGGTCCACCCAGTAGCCCATCTTAACGGTGAGCTCGTCCCACTCGGCCTTGAAGCGCATGACCGTCGCGCGGCACTTCGCGTTGTACTCCGCGACCGAGATCGACTTGCCGATGTCATCCTTGGTGATCCCGAGCTCGGACTCGACCTTGAGTTCGACCGGGAGGCCGTGCGTGTCCCAGCCGCCCTTGCGCTCGACGCGCTCGCCGAGCATCGTGTGGTAGCGGCAGAAGAGGTCCTTCACCGTGCGCGCCATCACGTGGTGGATGCCCGGCTTTCCGTTCGCACTCGGTGGACCTTCGTAAAACACCCACGGCCGGTCGGTCGGCCGCTCATCAACCGAGCGCTCGAAGGTTTTGGCGGAAGCCCACCGTTCCAAGATCTCCTTGTCTAAAGCCGGCAGAGCGAGCGACTTATACTCGGGAAACGTACTCATAAGCTGGTCTTTCAATGCCGGAGAGCCCCGGCGGCACAGTGGCTACCGGGGCTCTCCGAGGCGATGCATCCTATCGGGCAAGGCACGAGCTACCGGCGACCTGGGGTCGCGTCGATAATTCGGGACGTGATCAAAGTGACTTGCATGCGGGCGGCGAAGTTACGAGGCCGCCTTTACATCGCCGCTACGCAGTCGGATTTTCGGCTTCCGCCAAAACATGCTTCCCCCTGACTTCGTAGCGGGAGCGATCGCCTTTCGGCAAAACGGTGCCCAAGCATCGCGACCCTAGCGCCCAGATGGCTCACCGCTTGCGGGCCTGGTCCTGGATTCACTAAAGATTAACCTCCTGCCCCTAGAGCAATTGCACCTCGCGGCGATCACATTTGCTAGCGCTAAGCCACGCGGGTAGTGGGGAAAACCGCCGACCCGCAAGTCGGGCAACACTACCCGAAAACTATTAGCTTCGCCGCCGGAATCCACCAAATCAATTATGCAGTACAAAGCTCTCCTCTTCACGCTTCTCGTCGCTATCGCGCTACCGTCTTGCGTCGGTAAGAAGAAGTACACCTCGCTCCAGAGCGAGAAGGCCAAGACCGACCTCGCGCTCCAGGAAGCCATGATGCGCATCAAGGAACTCCAGGAAGGCCGCACCGCCGACGTCGAGCGCCTCACGTCGACCCTGCGCAATAAGGAAGCCGAACTCGCCCGCGAGTCCGCTCGCGCGCAGACCCTCGCCGACCAGCAGGCGACGATGAACACGATGAACAAGCAACTCCTCGACCAGATGGCCGCCAACCAGGTGACCAGCGCCTCCGAGGCCAAGGCCATCCAGGCCTCGCTTGAGAAGATCAATAACCAGTCCGGCCAGATCGAGCAGCTCAACAAGATCATCCGCGTCAAGGACTCCACCAACGTGGCCCTCGTCTACAACCTCAAGAAAGGCCTCGAGGACCTCAACGACGAGGACATCGAGGTCCAGGTCAAGGGCACCAAGGTGTTCGTGTCGATCTCCGACAAGCTCTTGTTCCAGTCTGGCGCCGCCGATATCGGGGCGAAGGCAGGCGAGATCCTCGGCAAGGTCGCCAAGGTGGTTAAGGACAACAAAGACCTCGAGATCGTCGTCGAGGGCCACACCGACAACGTGCCCATCTCGACGGCGAAGTACGCCGACAACTGGGCCCTGTCGAGCGCGCGCGCCCAGGCCATCGTCAAGGCCCTCTCCAAGCAGTACGGCGTCGACCCCGGTCGCCTCAGCGCCGCCGGCCGCGGTGAGTTCGCCCCGAAGGCCGACAACTCCACCGCCGAGGGTCGCGCCGCCAACCGCCGCACCGAGATCATCCTCACGCCGAAGCTCGACCAGTTCTTCAAGCTCCTCGAGGCTCCGGCTACGATCCCGGCTCGCTAAGAATTTGCTTTAGCGCTCTTGCTCGCGCGAAACTTCGGTTTCGGCAAAACACGAATCCCCCTGCTGGCCTGACGCCGGTGGGGGGATTGGCGTTTGTGGAGCTGCGCGCACAGCCACAGCATCGACTCTGTTTTAGCTGTCTCCGAAGACCTAGTTCTTACTTGCCCTCACCCCGCTGCCGGTCGCGCTCCAGGAGCATCAGCAGATACTCCTCGGTCGTATCTAGGAAGTCTGCGATCTCCGCGAGCGTCTGGCTATTAGCGAGTCCACGTTTCGTGGCAACGAGAAATACTTCGTCCTTGCCCTCGACTCTGCCCTCGGCCTTGCCCTCGACTCTGCCCTCGAAGTGGGCACTAACCAATTCAGTTCGGTAGTCGATAGAACTCTTTACAAGTCGGTCGTGAAGGTCGCGCTGCTCCGACGTCAAGATTCTACGGCGGGAGCCGTCGAAGATTCGCTGCAGCTGATCCTCAGATAGCTCGCGGGGGAGGTGGTCTAGGGTCTTCATGTGTCGGAAGGCATAGAGGTACTGGTCGATGGGCGTCTCGAGTTCCGAGAGCTCCTTGCGGAATTTGGGCAGCTGAATGAAGTACAACCGGAGCTTGTCGGTAAATAACACCCCGTGCTGGTCTTTGAGTTCCACGCGCTTGATGTAATCCTCGGTATCGGGGTCGAGCACGAAGTCGAGTAGGAGTACCATATATGTTTTACGCACCTCGTAAAGCGGCTTCCCCTCCCGCATTGCGTTCGTCATGAGGCGACCGAGGTAGTAGAGCACGCGGTCCGTGAACTTCTGGTGCAAGCGCCGCTGCACTTCGATCTGTAGCTGGCGTTCGTCTGCGGTACGGCACAACAGATCGTAGATTATGGTCTTGTCCACCGGGTACTCCCCGACTTGCTCCGTTCCGACGAAAGTAAAATCGACGATCTGGTCCTCGGGTGGCAGCAGGGCGTTGAGGAAGTGCAACAGGTTTGCCTTGGTCTCCTCTCTCCCGAATACGAACTTGAAGCCAAAGTCCGACAACAGATCTATCCCAGGGTCCTCCACGTCCGGAAGGTAAGCTCGTCTGATGACTAGCCCACATCTTCGCACTCCTTGAAGGCCCTCACCCTCTTCCTTCCGCTACTTCTCGCGAGCGCTTTCGCCTTCCCCCAGGGCACCCCGCCCCTGCGCCGCTGGGAGGCCATTGACTTCGGTGGCGGGCGGCAAGTCTGGGGCATCGCCAGCGCCCCCGATGGTACGATCGCCCTCGCGAACGGCGCCGGATTGCTCACCTTCGATGGCGTGCGCTGGCGACAGCGCGCGGTCCCGAACGGGCAGGTCTTGCGCACCGTCATCTACCACGCCGCCGACTCGAGCTGGTGGGCCGGCGGCTACGATGGTTGGTGGCGCTGGTCGGCCGCCAACCCCTCCGACGCGCCGGAGCGCGTAAGCCCGCCCGACAATCCGAAGGAGGAGTGGTGGCACGCCCTCCCCGACCCCCAAGACCCCAGCGAACTACTCTGGCAGTCCTTCTCCCGCATGGCGCGTACGCCCCGCGGCACGGCTGCGTGCGAGCCAATCGAGACGCCCGGCAATATCCTTTTCGCAAGAGTCGTCCGCGACACTCTCTTCCTGCCGGTCATCGCCCGGGGTCTCTACTTTCGCGACGGCGAGGTGTGGCGCCTCTACCCCGGCGGCGAGGCTTTCGCAAACGTCGAGATCGCCGGCATCACCTCCGCACCCGGCGGCGGACTCTTGATTGCGACTCGCAATGGGCAAATTTCGATACTGCGCGACGGACGAGTGGCGCGGTGGCCCCTCGGTCGAGTGACGCCGCCGCCCTGGACGAACCAGCCGATCAACGGGCTGCTGGCCTTGCGCTCCGGCGGCTTCGCCCTCGCCACCAGCGCCAATGGCCTCTACCTACTCTCGGCCGAGGGGCGGGTACTGAGTCATCTCGACGCTCAACACGGCCTCGGTGACGACACCGTGCTGAGCCTCTACCAAGACCACCGCGACGGGCTCTGGGCAGGCCTCAACGATGGCCTCGTCTACTTGTCGGTCAACTCCGCCGCCACCATCCACGCCGCGCAATTGGGACCGGTGTACGATGTCCTCACCACCGCATCCGGCCGCCTCCTCGGCACCAACGAAGGGCTATTCCTCGAGGCCGGCGAGGTGGCGGGTCCCGTGTCAAACATTACCGAGCAGGTCTGGTACGTCACCCAGACCCCGGCCGGCATCGTGGCCGGCACCAACGAGGGCACCTTCCTGCTCGACGCCGACTTCCGCGCGACGAAGATCTCGCAGGCGAACGGTGGATGGTCGTGGCTCGGGCTCGACTCCTCGCGGGCGATGGCCGGAACTTACGTCGGTTTAGAGCGGTACGTACGTAACGCAGGCGGCCCGTGGGTTTCGACCGGCCGCGTGGACGGGCACCTGTCCCCCGTGCGCCAGGTTTGGCTCGACCGGCTAGACCCCTTGCGGCAAACTTTTTACGTCGTGCACCCACAGGAAGGTCTGAGCCGGTTGCGGCTTAACGACTCCCTCACGCGTCTCACGGAGCGGCGCGTCATCGATTCCCTTCCGGGCCGGCTCCTCGCACACGACCTAGGCCTGACCTACTTCACGCCTACTCATGTCCTCCACATTGACGCGGACGGCATTGTTCAGGGGCCCTATGCACCGATGTCGATCGAGATCGAGGGGGATCGCGGGCGCGCAAGCATCAGCGCTGAGCTCCTACGCGTCTATGTACCAGCTGAAGCTGCCCGCGAGGCCGAATCGGAAATTGCCTGGCCGCTCGACGTACGCCTCGACATTCCGCTCCTCAAGCAGATGGACGATCGAACCCTCGCCGTGGGTCTACACCGCGGTTATGCCCTGGTCGACCTCATGCACGAGAATCCTTCCACGCGAATGATCCCCGTACGCGTGAGCACCGAGCAACACGGCAACAGTGTTCAGGTGAGCTTCGCTCAGTCCCGCTACGATCGAGCTCCCCTGTTCCGGGTCCGGCTCCACGGCAGTGACACGAGTTTCACGGCCTGGGACGCCGAGGGGGAGTACCCGTTCCCCCAACTCAAAGCTGGCGACTACACGCTCGACTGGGAGAGCGACGACGGACAGCGGGGGCGTGTGAGCTGGGAGGTGCCGCCACCCTACTACCAGCGACCCCTCGCCTACGTAGTGTACGGCCTGCTGATTGGGGCCGGGTTCTGGGCCCTGCGGGTCTACTACCGTCGCCGCCTCGACACCCAGCAGCGCCTCGCAGACGTCGAGCGCGAGCGACAGTTGCAGGCTGAGCGCCTGCGGACGCGCGCAGATCGACTCGAAGACAAGGTCAAGGTCTCGCAGCGGGAGGTGGAGCTGTCACACCGAGAGTTGGCCTTGCGGCAAAACGAGCTCCAGCAGCGCAACCGCGAACTAGCCCAGTCAACCCTCGCCCAGGCACGACACAACGAATCCCTACTCCAGATCAGGGAAGGGATATCGGCTTTGCCGAAATCCGGCGAGGTCGGCAAGACCCGTCGGCAGCTCTACCACGTCCTGGAGTCCCAGCTGAGCTCCGAGGAGGACTGGGCGCGCTTCGACGAGCACTTCGACGCCGTCCACGTCGGGTTCCTGCACCAGCTCCACGAAGACATCCCCGCGCTCACACCGGGCGACCTGCGCCTGGCGGCTCTGCTGCGGATGAACCTGCCCAGCAAGGAGATCGCACCGCTGCTGCACCTGTCGGTTCGCGGGGTAGAGAACAAGCGCTACCGGTTGCGGAAGAAGATCGGACTCGCGGGCGAGGCCAATCTCACCGAGTGGATCCTGAGTCGGTGAGGGTCGGGCGGGCTGGCTGGCGGCGAGATCGTCGGTGCGTCTTCGGCGGGAGGGTCTGACGGGGCATACGGCTGCTGTGCAGTGCGGCCGACACGCCCACGTGTAGTCCTGCAAGCTTCGCACACAGGTTCACACAGGCCGACGGCCCAGGTCCTGTGGTTCGCTATCCGCGTCAATCAAGGCAGTGAGACCGCCGCGTTGTACTTATGAGTTTTGACTATACGCGGTGAGGTGTCGCGATGGGCTTGTGACTCGCAATGATTTGACCACAAGGCAATTAGATTCGTACGCCTAGCGTGCTTACTTGGAATGGCGTAGTCATGGTGAGGTGTCGAACTAACCTACTTGGTCTATTGATTCCCTACATTGTACGGAATCTACCACATCACCCTAACACAAAGCCCTTTTGCTTCAACGCTACCCAAATTTGCTGCCGAATCCGAGGAGAGCGCTGTGGTCCCTCCGCGCTGCGCTTGGCGTAGTGCTAACAGTAAGCAGCTATGGCCTCGCCAGCGCGCAGACATTTTTCTCCGACGCGAGCGACGCCGGCTATTACGACACCGGTTTGGCCTTCGCCACGGCGCCGAGTGTTTTGGCGCAAGCCGGACCGAGCGGCGATAAGATACCGGTGAGCACCGAGGCCCTCTTCGACCGCGACGCCCTGCGCGTGAGCTGGACCAGCAAGGCAGGTGGCGATTGGTCCGCGCTGATCATTACCCCCGGCTTTGGGTTTCAGGACCTGAGCACCTCCGACACCCTCAGCTTCTGGGTCTATAGTCCAGAGGTTCTGGCGAAAGCCGACCTGCCGAACGTCTTCCTGGAAGGCGCCACTGGCGCCAGCAAAAGTGCGCGCTACCCGCTCTCTAACTTCCTGAAGGGCGGCGAGGTGGTGGGTGGACGCTGGCAGGCCGTAAATATCCCTCTGGCACGACTCCGGGCAGATGCCGTCAATGCAGGCTTCGATTTCTCGCGCACTAAGGCCGTCATCCTCGGGCAGGCCGCCGCCGATGGGGAGCCGCACACGCTATACGTCGACCAGGTGCAGGCCTTCAACGTCCGCACACAGGCCTTCGGGTCCGCACCTGCGGCCTTCACGGTCCGCAACTACCCGCGCCACCGCGAGATCCGGTTCGCGCGGGGCAGTGGCTCGGGGCTTTACCGCGCCCTGATCGCCGATGGCGTCCCCGTCAAGGTGGTCACGGCCAGTGCGGGAGACAGTCTGTTCTTGGCCTGGGCCAATGGCGCGGCCACGGGTGCGGCCGACTACCGACTCACGACCTACACCCCGGGCTTCGGCTTCGGGACCGACGGGGCCACGGTGGCCGTGGCCACACTTACCGCCGGCACCGACGAGGAGTACTACGACATGACCCAGCGCTACACCCTGCGCTACTTCTGGGACTTCGCCCACCCGGTGAGCGGCCTGGCGCGCGAGCGCAACACGAGCGGCAACACCGTGACGATCGGCGGATCGGGCTTCGGGCTCATGGACTGGCTCGTAGGCGTGGAGCGCGGGTGGCTGACGCGCGACGAGGTGGCTGCGCGGATGGCGTCAACGCTGACCTTTTTAGAGCAAGCCGACCGCTTTCACGGGGTCTGGCCACACTGGATGGACGGGCGCACCGGGCGCGTAATCCCGTTTAGTCCGCGCGACAATGGCGGTGATCTGGTGGAGACCGCCTTCATGGCACAGGCGCTGCTGACAGTGCGCGAGTACTTCGACGGCGAGGTGGCGGTAGAGGACTCGATTCGCCAGCGCTGCACGCGCCTCTGGGAGGACATCGAGTGGGACTGGTACCAGCGTCCGGGCGAGGATTTGATCACGTGGCACTGGAGCCCGGACCAGGCCTGGGCCATTAATCTCAAGATCCGAGGATTTAATGAGGCCCAGATCGTCTATCTCCTAGCGATCGCCTCCCCGACGCACCCCGTGCCGGCGACGGCGTATACCAAAGGCTGGATCACGCCCGACTACCGCAGTTTTCAGGGGCGCTACGGGATATTCATCCCGGCGGGGCCGCGCTCCGGTGGACCGATGTTTTTTGCTCACTACAGCTACATGGGCTTTGACCCGCGCTACTGGCGCGACGAGGTGACCAACTACTTCCTGCGCAATCAGCTCCACGTCGACTACCAGGTGGCCTACGCGAAGGACAATCCTGAGGGTCACGTCGGATACTCAGCGGTGAGCTGGGGCCAGACGGCGAGCGACGACCCATTGGTAGGTTACGCCGCGCACGAGGCCAACGAACCGCAGGACAACGGCACGATCACGCCGACGGCTGCGCTCGCGAGCATGCCTTACCGCCCGGGAGATGCGACGAACGCGCTCAAGCACTTCTACACCACTTACGGCGCGCGAGTATTCGGGGAGATGGGTTTTTACGATGCCTTTAATCCGGGCCTCAACTGGTACACAACCAGCACGATCGCCATTGACCAGGGTCCGATCGTCGGTATGATCGAGAACCACCGCTCGGGCCTGCTGTGGCGCAATTTCATGAAGAATCCCGAGATCGCCCCGGCGCTGCGGGCGGCTGGCTTTACGCGCGACTCGACGACGGTGGGACTGCGCTCACTGGTTTTGGCGAAAGCCGAACTCAAAGTATCGCCCAACCCCGCGGCCGGCTTCACTCAACTGCAGTGGCCCGCGGATCTCCCTACCTCAGCGACGGTCGTCGTGTACGATGCCTTGGGCCGAGTCGCCTTTCGGCAAAACCTGAGCGGCGTGCCCGGCGAGCAGGTGCGACTGAACCTCGACGGCCTGTCGGCGGGCGTGTACCACGTCCACTTAACTGCAACCAATTCAGGTGCCGACGCTCTCGCGGGTGCCGCGTACCGCACTTCACTCACCATCATCCAAACTCCCTAGCATAAATTTCCATACCCATGAATAAGCTTTACTCCATGCTGCTACTGGTCCTCTGTGGACTGGTACTGCCAGCGGGCGCACAGGTCCTTGAGGACTTCGAGACCCTCCCGCTCAAACTCAAGTTCAACGACGGTATCGGCGACGGCGTCTACGAGGGCCGGGTCAAGAACCCCGACTCCACCAACGCCGTCAACAAGAGCCGATGGGTCGGCAAGTACACCAAGGATTCGACGGCAGGGTTCTCGCTGTTGATCGCCAACCTCCTGGCCGACACCAAACTCACCGCGGTCAACAACCAGCTCTTCGTCGACATCTATGCCAGCGGGGACACCCGCGTCCTCGCGAAGGTGGAAGGGACCGGCCCCGCCATCGAGAGCGCGCTCAACATCCCGGTCGCCGGACAGTGGCGCACCTACCGCTTCGACCTCTCGAAGGCCACCGACGCATCGACGTTCACGAAGCTCATATTCTTCTTCGATTTCGGTAACGACAAGGGCAAAGGCACTTATTACATCGACAACATCCGCCTCGGGAGCGACGCTTGCGCGGGCACCGTGCGCGACCTGAGCATCGTCGACGACTTCGCGTGCCAGCGGCAAGTGCCCCTGCGCCAGGGCGAGGACTCCCTCACCATTGTCGAGAACCCCGCTCCGGACGCCGTGAACGGTCCCGGCAAGGTGGGCAGGTACGTTGACCCCGAGGGTGGCTTCGCGGCGCTCGTGTACAACTTCGACGGCGGCATTGACCTGGTGGCCAAGCCCATCGTCAAACTGAAATACTGGGCTCCGATCGCGAACCGCCTGCTCGTCAAGCTCGAGGGCGGGACCGACCCCGGCAAAGAGATCGGGATTCAGGTCACCGAGGTCAACAAGTGGGTCGAGTACAGCTTCGACTTCTCGGAGGTCGCTGGTCAGAATTTCAAGTCGCTCACGATCTTCACGAACGCCGGTGTTAACGCCCCGGGCGTGGTCTATTACTTCGACGACATCCGCTTCGAGGAGAAGACGATTGACTTCCTCGAGGACTTCGAGGGCGACCTGACGCTGTTCGTTAGCCCGCGGGCCAACAATGCCGCCCTAAACGGGACTTTTAGGGTGATCGACAACCCCGACAAGACCGGCCGCAACACGACCGCCAAGGTGGGCGAGCACAAGAAGGGCACCGCGCCACTGTCGACATTGTCGCTACGGTCGGCCGATCTCATCGACCTGTCGAAGACCCCACAGCTCAATATGCTGATCTGGGCTCCGGCCGGCTCTACGAGCGTCCGGGCTTCGGCGCTGTCGCCTTCGCGCGGCCGCGTCGACATCACCCGAGAGATCACGGCTACTGAGGAGTGGATTGAGGTGGGCTTCAACTTCGCCGAGTTTGCGAATGCGACAGACGTGAGCGAGTTCGAACTCGTGTTCGACGCCGGCATTACGGAGCCGGGCCGTACGTACTACTTCGACCAAATCTACCTCTCCAGCTCGAGCGTGGATCCTTGTGAGGGCACGGTGGTCAATCCACAGATTATTGACAACTTCGAGTGCCAGCGCAACGTCGCCGTCACCGGCGGGGCGGCGAACCTGCGGGTGGTCGACAACCCCGCCAAGGTGGCACCGAATACCTCCGCCAAGGTGGGTGAGTACACGCACTCCGGCAATCGGTACGAGATCCTGGTCTACAACTTCGGCGCAGATAGGCCCGACCTCATGGTGTTCAACAACCTCGTCGTCGACCTGCAGGCCCCGAAACTGGCGCCAATCCTGTTCAAGCTCGAGGGCTCGGGCAATGAAGCCGACAACATCGAGGTGATGGTGACCCCGACGGCGGCCAACACGTGGGAGACCTTCCGCATCGACTTCGGCGCCAAAGCCGGCGTGCGCTACGAGCGCCTCGTGGTGTTCTTTGACTTCGACAACGAGAACGCCGTAGCCGGGGAGAAGTACTACATCGACAACCTCCGCTTCGCCCGCGGGCCGGTGTCCGGGTGCATCGCCGACTTCGAGACCGCCAACACGACGCTGTTCCCGTGGGGCGACTTCGCCAACGGCGGAACTCCCGGCACGACTGTGAGCGTGATTGATAATCCTGATAAGTCAGGCATCAACACCTCCGCCAAGGTGGGCCAGTTCCTAGAGCGGGGCGCCGGGGCGGGCGTCGAGACCTTCGCCGGGGCCTTCTTCAACTTCGGAGCCCCGATCGTGCTGCCTGCGGGCAGCAAGATGATCAAGATGAAAGTCTGGTCGCCCGACACGGCCGTTTTCGTGCTGAAGCTAGAGCAAAGCTCGGCTGGTGCCCCGGGGACTGGGGATATTATTTCGACGACGCCTTACACCACGAAGGGTCAGTGGCAGGAGCTGACGTTCGACTACAGTGCCTTCGACACCGACGCGGCTAAGTACCAGCAGATCACGTTCATCCCGGGCATCAAGTTCACCCCGGCGGCGGATCGTAAGATCTACTTCGACGACATCCGTATCGGGGGTGCGATGTGCAATGTGAGCAGCACCCGCGAGGAGCGTCGCGCCATCACGGACCTCAAAGCCTTCCCGAACCCGACCAGCGGCCAGCTTTTCGTTGAGGCCCCCGCCTCGACCGAGCGGCTGCAGCTGTTCGATGCCCTCGGACGACAGGTGGCTAACGTCGCTGTCAACGTCGGTGTCGACGGTGGTCTCGCCGAGCTCGACCTCAACGCACAGGCCGCAGGCTTCTACACCGTGGTCGCCCTCGACCGCACCGGTATGGCCCTGGCCCGTGTCCGCGTCGCCGTCACCGACTAGGCCGCAAGGCTCTGAATCAACCGAACACCCACCACGCCACCCAATATGCGAACTTCGATCCGCTCTATCTCGGCAGCCACCGCGCTGCTGGCGTTGGTGAGTGCGTCTACCCCGGCCTGTGCCCCCCGAACGGGGGTCGCGCAGGCTGGGGCAGACACCTCGGTTTCTACTTCTACGACCCCCAAAGCCTGGCCCGACTACGTCGACGCCTTGCCAGCGGTACCCTTTAGCGTAGACACGCTCCAGCACCGGACGTTTAACTACTTCTGGGAACTCGCCGATGCCCATGGGCAAATACCTGATCGCTGGCCGACCGAGCGCTTTAGCTCGATCGCCGCCACTGGTTTCGGTTTGCCTGCGTTAGCCGTTGGCGTAGAGCGCGGCTACATCACGCGTGTACAGGCTGCACAACGCGCCCGCCAGACCCTAGAGGCGTTGTGGGTTTTGCCGCAAGGCGAAGCCATGTCCGGCGTCTCGGGCTACAAGGGTTACTTCTACCACTTCCTCCGTCACGACGACGCGCTCCGCTACGAGACCACGGAGCTCTCTACCATCGACACCGGTCTCCTGATGGCGGGCGTCCTTGCCGTCGGGCAGTATTTTGATGGCGACTCCGAAGACGAGCGCGCGATCCGCGAACTGGCCGAGAAGCTCTACCGACGCGTGGAGTGGGACTTCGCCTGGATGGCCGATGACGGCGAGTTATCGATGGGGTGGAATCCAGACAAAGGCTTCATCCCCGCCCGTTGGCGCGGCTACAACGAGGCCAGCGTTTTATTACTACTCGCTATGGGTTCGCCGACCCACCCGATCCCCGACAATGCCTGGGACACCTGGACGAGCACCTACGACTGGGGCGGCGGCTACGGCACACCTGAGCACGTCATGTTCGACCCTTTATTCGGCCATCAGTATTCTCAATTATTCATAGACTTCCGCGGTATTCAGGACGGGTATATGTCCGGGCGCGGTATCGACTATTTTGAAAACAGCGTGCGGGCCACTAAACTGCAGCACGCTTACGCGACGCAAAATCCTTACGGGTTTAAAGGCTACAACGCCGAGTCTTGGGGCCTGACGGCATGTGACGGTCCCGGTCGAGCCATGATCGCGATGCCGCTTGGCGTAGCCGCGGCCATGCTGCCCGACAACGAGGCGGTAACCCGGAGCAAGGATTCCATCCGCGTGCGCAGTTACTGGGCCCGTGGTGTCGATGGCGAGACCCTCAAAGACGACGGCACTATCTCCCCGACGGCCGCGGGTGGCAGTTGGCCCTTCACGCCAGCCATCAGCGAGCGGGCCCTGGCCAAGATGTGGGACGACTATCAGCCGTGGCTCGTCGGTCGTTACGGCCTGCGAGATGCTTACAACTTAAATGTACCAGCGCGACCCGACCAGCCCGGCGCCCCGGGTTGGTTCAACGAGGACTACCTCGGGATAGACCAGGGTCCGATCGTGCTCCAGATCGAGAACCACCGTACGGGGCTGATCTGGGATTTACTCAAGACTTCGCCGCACGTCGTGCGCGGCTTACGCAAGGCGGGCTTCAAAGGTGGTTGGCTCGACGAGGCCGGCCCGACCGACGATCTCCGGGCGACTACCCTCCAAAAGCGCACAAAATGAGCACCAAGATGCCATCTTCCTCGACGCGACTCGCCCTCGCATTCGTGGCCTTCAAGCTGCTCCTTCTCGGCGCAGCGTTGTTCTTTATCAGTAATCTCGACGCGCAGACGTTTAGGCTTTCGCCAAAACAAGAGGCCGATGTCGAGACCCTACTCGACCGGATGACCCTCCAGGAGCAGGTCGGTCAACTCTCGATCTTCACCTCGGACTGGGACGTGACCGGGCCGACCCTGCGCGGCGGCTACCGCGACGACATCAAGGCCGGTCGCGTCGGCGCGATCTTCAACGCCTACACGGCCGATTACAACCGCGAGCTCCAGCGCATCTCCGTGGAGGAGACCCGCCTAAAGGTCCCGCTCATCTTCGGCTACGACGTCATCCACGGCCACCGCACCATCTTCCCGATGCCCCTGGCCGAGGCCGCCACCTGGGACACGGCCGCCGTTGAGCGCGCCGCCCAGATAGCCGCGCGTGAGGCCTCGGCCGATGGACTGCACTGGACCTTTGCCCCGATGGTCGACATCGCGCGCGATCCACGTTGGGGCCGCGTGATGGAGGGCTCGGGCGAGGACGTATTGCTCGGCAGCATGATGGCGCGAGCGCGGGTGCGTGGCTTCCAGGGCACCGACCTCTCGGCCGATTCTACCATTCTGGCCTGCGCCAAGCACTTCGCAGCGTATGGCGCGGCCCAGGCCGGTCGCGACTACAACACCGTCGACATCTCTGACCGCGTGCTGCGCGAGACTTACCTACCGCCCTTCAAAGCCGCCGTAGATGCGGGCGTCGCGACCTTCATGACGAGCTTCAACGAGGTAGACGGCGTACCGGCCAGCGGCAGCCGCTACTTGCTCACCGACATCCTGCGCGACGAGTGGGGCTTCGGTGGCTTCGTGGTGACGGACTACACATCGATCAACGAGATGGTGCCGCACGGCGTGGTGGCCGACATCCGCGGGGCGGCCGAACTAGCCATTGAGGCCGGCGTCGATATGGACATGCAGGGTGCGACCTTTCACGAGAATTTGGTCTCGCTGGTCGAGGACGGCGAGGTGGACAAAGCCACCGTTCGTAACGCTGCCAAAAATATCCTGCGCGCCAAGATGGCCTTGGGGCTCTTCGATGATCCGTACCGCTACAGCGACACCGCCCGCCAGCGCCGCTACGTGCTCGCCCCGGAGCACCGCGCCGAGGCCCGCCGCACCGCCGCCAAGAGCATGGTGCTGCTCAAGAATGACAACGCTACCCTACCGCTCGCCACCAGCACGCGCGTGGCCCTCATCGGACCGCTCGTCTCTTCGCAGCACGATATGATCGGCGCCTGGCACGCCGACGGCAAGGGCGACGAGGCCATCTCACCCGAGATGGGCCTCAAGCCGGTCTTCGCCAACGTGAGTGTGCGCACGGTTGCGGACTTCGGTCTCGACGGCGTGGCCAAAGGTGAGGCCCGCGTAGGTTTTGCGGAAGCGATTGCCGCCGCCCGGGCCGCCGACGTCATCGTGGCCTGCGTGGGCGAGAAGGCCGACATGAGCGGTGAGGCCGCCAGCCGCACCAACATCGACTTGCCCGGCGAGCAGCTCGCGCTGCTACGTGAGTTGAAGAAGCTCGGCAAGCCACTCATCACGGTGGTCTTCGCCGGTCGCCCGCTGGCGATGCCCGAGGTCGACAGTATCAGCGACGCCGTCCTCATGGCCTGGTGGCCCGGCACGGAGGCCGGCAACGCCCTGGCCGACGTGCTCTCCGGCAAGGTGAATCCGTCGGCTCGCCTCCCGATGACCTTCCCGCGCTCGGTCGGTCAGGTGCCCCTACACTACGACCAGAAGAACACTGGCCGCCCGATGGACGCGAAGAATAAGTACACCAGCAAGTACCTCGACCAGTTGAATACCCCGATGTACGCCTTCGGCTACGGCCTCGGCTACTCGCAGGTAGACTACGGCCAGATGACGGCTTCCGCCAAAGCCTTCGGTGATGCCACTCCCCTCACGGTGACGGTAGCGCTGACCAACCAAGGGAAGTACGCCCAGCGCGAGACGGTACAGCTATACGTCCGCGACTCGGTGGCCCTCCGCACTCGCCCTGCCCTCGAACTGATCGACTTCCAGCAAATCGACCTGGCTCCGGGCCAGAGCAAGACCGTGACTTTTAGCGTGTCCGCAAAACAGCTCACCTACCTCGGGCCGGACGGCAAGACGCCCACGCTCGAGGCTGGCGATATGCGCTTCTTCGTCGGTCCGAGTAGTGACGAGCTGCAGTCCACGCTGGTGAAATACGCTCCGACAAAGGATACCCAGCCTGCCGCTACCCCTATCCTCCCGACTACGACCAAAACCTCCACAAAGCGACCCAATGAATAAATACGTTACACACTTGGCGGCGACGGCGCTGCTCTGTTGCGCGGCTGCGGTCGGCCTGCGGGCACAGATCGTCTCCGGGACCGTGACCGATGCCGCGGGCGAGACCCTAATCGGGGTCAACGTCCTGGTGCCGGGTACGACCACGGGGACGGTTACCGATTTCGACGGAGCATACAGCCTCGATGTCGACGGGGCCGACTCGCTTGCTTTTCGCTACGTCGGCTTCACCGAGCAACGCACAGCGATTGCGGGGCGCAACACGATCGACATCACGCTCGCCGAGGCGAGTGAATTCCTCGACGAGGTGGTGGTGGTCGGCTACGGGGTCCAGAAGCGCTCGGACGTGACCGGCTCCGTAAGCACGGTGGACGCCGAGGAGATCACACGGATCGCGACGGGCGATGTCGCCTCTGCGCTGCAGGGCAAGATTGCTGGAGTGCAGGTGGTCCCTGTCAGCGGTACGCCGGGCGCGAGTTCGGTGGTGCGCATCCGTGGCATCGGTACCTTCGGGGACGCTCGGCCGCTGTACGTGGTGGACGGGATGCTGACCGACGACATCACTTTTCTCAATCCAAATGACATAGAGCGCATCACCGTCCTCAAGGACGCCAGCGCGACGGCCATCTACGGCTCGCGCGGCGCCAACGGCGTGATCCTCGTGACGACGCGCCGCGGCAAGGAGGGCGGCGGCTCACTGATCAGCGCAGATGTCTACTACGGGCAGCAGAGCCTCATCCGCAAGATCGACCTGGCGAATGCGAATGAGTTCGCCTTCCTCGCCAATCAACTCGCGAGAAACGAGGGTCGCGCGACGGTGCCTTACCCTTTCTTGGTCACCAATCCCGACACGGTCCTGCGGACGACCGACTGGCAGGATGCCATCTTCCAGGTGGCCCCAATCGCGAGCTACCAAGTCTCGGCCTCCGGGGCGACAGATCGCAGCAGCTACCTCGTGAGCGCGAATCACTTCGCGCAGGAAGGCATCGTCCGCGGCGGTGAGTTTACGCGGACTACGGCGCGCTTCAACGGGGAGTTTAAGGTAAAGCCGCGGGTGACGCTCGGGCAGAACCTCGCCTTTAGCCTCCGCAAGGCCGTGAATGGCCCGGGCATCCTTAACAACGCCTACCAGGGCTACCCGACGCTTCCGCTACTGAACGAGGACGGCAGCTTCGCGGCGACAAATCCGGTCGGCAATCCGCTGGCGCAGCTCGAGTACCAAAATTCGACGGGCGAGAGCGTCCGCATCGTAGGCAACGTCTACGCGGAGTACGAACCGATCGACGGGCTGCGCCTGAAGAGTTCCTTCGGGCTCGACCGCACCGACGGCAAGTCGGAAAACTTCGTACCGGTGTTTTTCGTGAGCCCGCTCCAGCAAAACCAAGTCAACAGCCTAAGCCAAACCCGCGACGCTAATCGTACCTGGCTCTGGGAGAACACCGTGACTTACGATAGGAGTTTTGGCGAAAGCCGCCTGAGCCTGCTGGGCGGGGTCACGAGCCAGGAGTCGCGCGGGGAATTCCTGACGGGGAGCGTGCAGGGCCTCGCCGCGGAAAACCAGGAGTTCCGATTCCTCGCCAACGGTACCGACTCCACGCAGACCAACGGCTCCGGCGCCGGGGAGTCGGCCATCGTGAGCTACCTCGGTCGCGTCAACTATGCCTTCGCGAATCGCTACCTGCTGACGGTCAGCCTGCGGGCGGATGGCTCGAGCAAGTTCGGCGCCAACAACCGCTATGGGTACTTTCCGAGCGCGGCCCTCGGGTGGCGCATCGACCAGGAGAGCTTCTATCCGCAGGACTTCGTCATCAACCGCATGAAGGCCCGCCTCGGGTACGGCACGGTGGGCAACGACAAGATCGGCAACTACCGCAGCATCCCGCTGGTGTCGACGGACGTGTTCACGAATGCCGTCTTCGGGACCGGCGAGGCGCTCAACTTCGGGGCGGCCCCGCTGGCGCTCGCCAACCCGGACCTGCGCTGGGAGCAGACCACGAGCTTCAACGCCGGCCTCGAGATGGGACTGCTGCAGGACAAGCTCACCGCCGAGGTCGACTACTACGTCAAGACCACGCGCGACATCCTGCTCGTGGTCCCGATCGCGGACTACATCGGGGCCGACCCGCCGGTGGTCAACGCGGCCACGATCGAGAACTCCGGCGTGGAGGTACTACTGGCGTGGCGTGATCGCATCGGGAGGGTTGGCTACAACGCGAGTATCAACGGGGCCACCGTCAAGAATAGAGTTCTGGATCTCGGCGGCGGGCAGGAGGCGATCTCGAGTGGTGACGTGGGTAGCGGCCGCCTATCCACGCGTTCGATCGTCGGGGAGCCGGTCGGCTCGTTCTACGGCTTCGAGACCGACGGCGTCATCCAGAACCAGGCGGAGTTCGAGTCCTTCCCCACCCGCGCCGGACAGCAGGTCGGCGACCTGAGGTTCGTAGACCAAAACGCCGACGGCGTGATAGACGGAGCCGACCGCACCTTCATCGGGAGTCCTATCCCGGACGTGACCTTCGGGGCGACCTTCGGGGTGGACGTGGCGGGCTTCGATCTGGCCGTGGACTTCTACGGGCAGGCCGGCAATGAGATCTACAACCAGAAGGTCACGAGCCGATTCAACACCTTCAATTTCGAGCGCCGTTTCCTCAACTCCTTCACGACCGACAATCCATCGAACACCGAGCCGCGCCTCCTCAACGGCGGTGGCAATTACGAAGTAAGCCAGCGCTTCATCGAAAAGGGCGATTTCCTGCGCCTACGCAACGTGACGCTCGGCTACTCGCTACCGGGCACCCTCGGCGACAGGCTGCGTGTCACGAAGCTGCGCCTTTACGCCAGCGGTACTAACTTGTTGCTCTGGGACTCGTACTCGGGCTACACCCCGGAAGTCATCGCGGAGTCGCCGATCAACAACGGCATCGACCGCGGGGTGTACCCCGTGCCCCGCATCATCAACGTCGGACTTCAAGTCGGCTTTTAGCATTTACGGCTTTCGCCAAAACAAGACCTACCATGAAAAATCTCAAAGGGTTACTACCGATCTCGGCGGCCGTCATTTTACTGTTCGGTTGCGGCGAGGACTTCCTCGACAAGCGGCCGCTCGTCGACCAGACGGCCGATACCTTCTTCCAGACCGGCGAACAGGCCGTCCAGGCCACGAATGCGACCTACGGCATCCTGCGGCGTTTTGACGTAAGTGTCTTCAGCTACATCGGCATGACCGATATCGTGAGCGACGACGCCGACAAGGGTTCGACGCCCAACGACGCCACCTTCCTAGGCGAGCTCGACAACTTCACGTTCGACGCTTCGAACATCGGCCCCGGAGCCGTGTGGGGCGGCTACTACAAGGGCGTCTTCCGGGCGAACCTCAGTCTCGCGCGCATCCCGGATGTCCCGATGGACGAGGGGCTCAAGACGCGCCTACTGGCCGAAAATCACTTTCTGCGCGCCTACTTTTACTTCAACCTCGTGCGCTGGTTCGGCGACATACCCCTGATCACGCGGCAGCTCAGCCCAGACGAGTACGAGCAGGAGCGTACGCCGACCGAGCAGGTCTATGCCCTCATCATCGAGGACCTCCAGTTCGCGGCAGCCAACTTGCCCGAGAAGAGTGCCTACGCCGCGGAAGACCTCGGACGTGCCACGCGCGGGGCGGCCAACGGCTTGCTGTCGAAAGTCTACCTCACGCGCCAACAGTGGCAACTCGCCCGCGACCGCGCACTAGACGTTATTAATAGCGGTGAGTACGAACTGCTACCCGAATACGGCCAAATCTTCACCCCGGAAGGCGAACACTCCAGCGAGAGCGTATTCGAGATCAGCACCGTGGCCCTCGGCACAGGTGGCGGCGGTTCGCAGTACAATGAAGTACAGGGCGTACGTGGGACCCCGAACCTGGGCTGGGGCTTCAATCGCCCGAGCGACAACCTCGTGGCCGCCTGGCCGCGCAGCGACCCCCGCCGTGACGCGACGATCTTTACGCTCGGCGAAGTCCTGCCCGACGGTTCAGCAGTTATCGTCGGCGATCCTGACGTGGCGAACCAGCGGCAGAACCAGAAGTCGTGGGTGCCGGCCGGACCCCTCGGCAACGGCAACGGCGGCGGCAACATCCGCATCCTCCGCTACGCTGATGTCCTCCTAATCGCCGCCGAGGCCACCAATGAACTCGGCAACACTGCCGAAGCCATCGAGCTCGCCAATCGCGTCCGCACCCGCGCCCGGGGTCCGCTGCCCAAACCTTTCCTGCCCGACCTCACCGCCGCTAACAAGGAGGACGCCCGCCAGGTGATTTGGCTCGAGCGCCGCCTGGAACTCGCGATGGAGCAACAGCGGTGGTTCGACCTCGTCCGCCAGGGGCGAGCCGGCGAGGTAATGATTGCCGCGGGCAAGGATAAGTTTAGGTTAGGCGTCAATGAATTGTTCCCGATCCCGCAGTCGGAGATTGACTTGAGCGGGGGGATGCTGCGGCAGAATCCAGGGTATGAATAGTGTAGCGCTTCGCGCTCCGAAGTGATTTCAACACGGAGGATGGAGCGCACGGAGACATGGAGAGCCGCGCTACTGTGAGTAGGGCGGCTCTCCTCGCGTATGGGGAGTCGTGTTAGAAGAGCTCTGCTCGTACGCTGCTTAAACGCAGTGGCGCGGTGGCGCGATACGAACGTAATCGGTTTAGAAGTGAACTTACGGCTTTCGCCAAAACCCACTACCCTTCTGCAAAACCTCACTCCTCTGGGTGCAGGCTCACGCGATCCGCTTCAACTGCCACGCCAGCCACACGGCCACGAGTGAGGCACCCGCGGCAATCCAGCCTACGGTACCGTAGTGCAGCAGGAATCCCGTCTCCACGTCCTTGACGATGACGAGTCCACTGAGGACACTCGCCGAGCCCATACCGAGTTGATTGAAGGCCGAGCGGAGGCTCATGAAGGCGCCGCGGCGCTCGGGGTGGACGACGCTGGTGACGAGCGTGAGGGCGGGGATCGTCCGCCCGCCGGAGGTGATGAAGAAGAAGGACGTGACGACGAGCACTAGTGCCGTAGCCAAACCCGCTGGTAAGTGGGTAACCGCGAGAATGGCGATGATCGTGCCCACCGTCCCGAAGGTGAAAACTCTGGCCGGGCCGCTCCTGTCGGCCCAACCTCCGATAAGGGGGAGGGTCACGATGGTGAGCAGACCGCCGATGAGATAGAGCAAACTCAACTCCCCGTCCTCGAAACCGAGGTTGATCTGCATGTAGGGCGCGATGAAGGGGATGACCGTAAAGTGCCCGAGCATCAGCACGACGGTAAAGACGAGTGCCAGGAGCTGGTTCTTATTGGCAAGTACGTCACGGAGCATCGTGAGCACACTGGGTCGCTCGTCGGCGTGGGTGATGTGTCCGCGCAAAGTCGGAATCTGAATCGACGCCGCAACACCGGCGACAACTGCTAGTCCACCCACCGCCAGGAAGGGCGCCTTCCACCCGCCGTAGCTCGCGATCGCGATACCGGCCGGGACGCCTACGACGGAGGCCGCACTAAAGGCCATCATGACGACGCCCATTGCGCGGCCGCGGCGCTCGGGCTCGAAGTAATCCCCGACGATGGCGAGCACCTGGGTGGCGACCATCCCCCCGAAAGCGCCGGCGATTCCGCGAGCGACGAGAAGTCCGGTGAAATTATCGAAGAGCGCACAGCCCAGCGTCCCAATCGTAAAGCCAACGTGTGCGAGTAGCAACACCTTTCGTCGATCGAAGCGGTCCACTACCGCAGCACTACTTAAGCTCGCCACGAAGGAACTGCCGGCATACACGGCCACGAGCCACGAGAATTGCTGCGGTCCGATGTCAAAGCTGTCCATGAGCTTTTCCCCGAGCGGCATGATGATCATGAAGTCGACGATGTGACAGAACTGGAGCGCCCCGAGGACAAGCAGGAGGAGGTAGTCTTTGGGGGTCAAGGCGGGAGGAACGCCCGGGATAGTGGGATGGGTTGTTTGGTGGGGAGGTTATTTGGTTGGTTGGTGATGGGATCACAGAGGGCACGGAGAGCGCAGCGTTGGCGACACACGGCTACTGCGATACCGGGAGTCGACACGAGACGCGGGCTGTGGCGAGACGCGGGCCATGGCGAGACGCGAGCTTAGGAGCTGTCGTTGTACTCTTTAGCTCCGAGAAACCTGTCGAACCGACGAGAATCCCACGCCAGGCTACGCCACCTCGAATTGACGGCGCGCTAGAAAGCGTATTGGACGGGCTCAGCGCGCACGCTTCCTGCCTCTACGCGGTACGAGCAAAGCTCCGTCTGTCACCGCCCAACGTAAAAGCCCCGCCCATCTTACGATGAACGGGGCTCTTCACGCAGTCCCGAGTTTTGCCGAAAGGCGAATCAGGACTACTGTAGTCTAGCAACTAGTAGTTGACGCCAAGGCTCTTGAGGGTCTCGTAGTCGAGGTTACCGACGGGCAGGCCCATCTCCTTCTGGTACTTCACGAGGGCGGCCTTGGTGCGGGTGCCCATGACGTTATCGGTTGGTCCCGGATCGTAGCCTTTGGCACGGAGAGCGTCCTGTACGCCGCGCACCATCGAGACGGTCACGTTGCTGTTGCAGACGACTTCGCGCCACTCAGTGAAACCACCCTTGCGGACGAGGTTACGCTTGGTTACGGTAGTGAACTCGGCGGGGATGTCGATCGAGCGCGTCGAGGCTGGCGACTTGACGACGCGACGGGTGACGGTCTCGTACTCGGCGGGGATCGTCTCCGTCGTGGTCGAAGCTGGCGTCTTGAGGACGCGGCGGCTCACCGTCTTGTACTCAGCGGGGATCATCTCGGTGCGGGTCGTGGCGGGCGTTTTGACGACCTTTTTGGTGACGGTCATGTACTCGGCGGGGATGACTTCCTCGCGAGTGGTAGCTGGGGTCTTAATGACCTGCTTAGTGACCGTCATGTATTCCACGGGGATAACCTCTTCTTGAGTTGTAGCGGCGGTCTTGACGACGCGGCTCGTGCGGGTGCCCATCTTAGCGGGGATGGCTTCGGTGGTGACACAGTTGCTGTTGGCCGATCCGTCGCCGCCGGCACAGCCGACGTTAACGCGACGGCTCACCGTGCGGTACTGTGCGGGCGTCTCGACGAGGCACCACACGAGGCAATCTTCCGGGTTGGCGCTCAGGCAGTTGGCGTCGGCTTTGCGCTTGACCCACTTCGTGCTCGAAGGCGCGACCTCGATTTGTTCGGTGACGTTCTCGTAGTTCGGCTCGCGGACCACGACGCGGCTGGACTCGGGCTCCATGACGTACTCCTCGGTGACGGTCTCGTACTCGGCGGGCACGGCCACGAGCTTCGTCGAAGCTTCCTTGGCGATCATTTGCTCGGTGACGGTCTCGTACTCGGCGGGCACGGTGATCATGCGGGAGGATTCGGCGGTCTTGAGGACCTGCTCGGTGACGGTCTCGTACTCGGCGGGCACGGCGGTGAGACGCGTGGTCTCGGGCTTCACCATGACTTGCTCGGTGACGGTCTCGTATTCGGCGGGGACGGTGACCATGCGGGTCGACTCGGCCTTCTTGAGGACCTGCTCGGTGACGGTTTCGTACTCGGCGGGGATAGCCTCCTGGCGGACGTTGGCCGAGCGGGTTTCGATTTCTTGGGTGATGGTCTCGTACTCATCGGGGATGAGGCACTTCGCGTAGCACTTACCGGGCTCAGCGTTCGGCGGCATATCGGTGTCGCCGTCGACCATTTGGGCGTTCATTGCGCCGGCAAATAGTAAGCCGGCTGCGGAGAGAGTAAGGGTTAATTTCCTCATGGTTCGGTATTGTTAAGGTTTAGGGTTTGCAGATTCGTTTTGTGTGACTGCGGAGAGTCCAAAAAAATACACACCTAAGCATTGTATTATCCACGGTAGGTGGACTGGAATCACACTACGCCAATCGCGTTACACTATCGAATTGTTCGAATACTTCTTCGGGGCACGCCAGGTAGTTCTTGACGACGCGGCGGGTCTCGACCCCGAAGTCGACGTGATCCGACAACGGGCTTACGCCGCCGTCCTTGCGGAGGATCGAGATCTCGTCTTTCATGGCGACGTACGCATTGTTGGATTCCGACCCGACGATTACAAGGTGGCGGGCTTGCTCGCGGTCGATCGCGAAGGTTTGACGCGCGTGGTCGCGGAGCGTCACTACCTGACCTGCGGAAAGTGGGGTCTCGAGGAACCGGAGCTTGAACAGTCGCCGGTGCAACAGCCCGCCACACAGGTAGGCCAGGAGCTTGTCGGGCGAGCGGGCTCCCCCTTTTAGGGCCGCGACGATATCGACGTCCTCGAGGGTCGCGAAGCGCGCCAACATCCCGGAGCCCTCGACTTCGAAGTGGCAGGCCTCGACGTGGTTCATCATGAAATAGCGCAGATCTTCGCTGATGCCGTCGACGGGTGCCCCGGCGCGCACCACCTCGGCCATACGCCGCAGGGCCTCCTTGAGCATAAGTTCGGCGGCGAGCACGGTCTTGTGGAGGTACACCTGCCAGTACATAAGTCGCCGGGCGATCAAGAACTTCTCAATCGAGTACACGCCTTTCTCTTCCACGACTAAGCGATCATCTTTGACGTGGAGCATCTTTATTATGCGCTCCGAGCCGATCACGCCTTCGGATACGCCCGTGAAATAAGTGTCGCGATTGAGGTAATCGAGGCGGTCGATATCTAACTGGCCGCTCACGAGTTGGTGGAGGAAGGTTTTGGCGTAAGCCCCCGTAAAGATCTCAATCGCGAGCGCCAAGCGTCCCCCGAATTGACCGTTGAGCGCCTGCATGAAACACAGCGTCAGCGATTCGTGGTGGGCGTCGATGATGTCGCCCTCGAGCGTGTGCGAGAAAGGCCCGTGGCCGATGTCGTGCAGGAGGATCGCGAGCTGCGTAGCCTCGTACTCGTCGTCGGTAACCGCGATGCCCTTCTGGCGGAGGTTGTCGAGCGCCATCGTCATCAGGTGCAGCGACCCGAGGGCGTGCTGGAAGCGCGTGTGCTGCGCGCCCGGATACACGTAGTGCGTGAGCGACAGCTGCCGGATGCCGCGGAGGCGCTGGAACCACGGGTGGTCGACCACAGCGAGGATGAGGCCCTTCGGCACCGCGATGAAGCCATACACCGGGTCATTGATGATCTTGTGTGGGCGTAGTGGCACCCTGCAAAGCTAGTCGCGAGCGATAGCCACAGAATATTCCGCCGCATACGCACCGCCACCGGCACTGGCACGTTGCTTAATCGGTACTGCGCACTCTCCAGACTTTGCACTCTCCGAAATCTCAGCACTTTAAAGCACCCCATGTCCAACCTCCGCATCCTCTGGGCCGACGACGAGATCGACCTCCTCAAGCCCCAACTCATGTTCCTCGAGAAACGTGGGTACGAGGTCACCACGGTGATGAACGCCCACGACGCCCTGGAGCTCGTGACGGAGCGCAGCGACTTCGACGTGGTGCTGCTGGACGAGAACATGCCCGGGCGCTCGGGTCTCGAGATCCTGCCCGACATCAAGGCCGTGCGCCCGGACCTGCCCGTGGTCATGATCACGAAGTCCGAGGAGGAGAACATCATGGAGGAGGCCATCGGTGGGCAGATCGCCGACTACCTCATCAAGCCCGTCAAGCCGACGCAGATCTTGCTGACGCTCAAGAAGCTCACGGAGGGAAGACAATTGGTGCGCCTCGCCACGGCCAGCCAGTACCAGCAGCAGTTCCGCGAACTCCTTATGGAGATCAGCTCCGGTCCCAACTACGAGGAGTGGCCCGTGATCTACAAGAAGCTCATTGAGTGGGAGCTGCGCCTCGACGAGAGCCGCGCCGAGGGCATGGCCGATATCCTCGCGATGCAGAAGTCCGAGGCCAATGGCGAGTTCTCGAAGTACGTCACGAAGAACTACCTCGAGTGGATGAACGCGCCTGCGGACGAGCGCCCGACCTTCAGTCACGAGTTGCTCCGGACGAAGGTCTTCCCGCACTTGGATAAAAACGGCGACATCCCAACGGTGCTGGTGCTGTTCGACAACTTACGACTCGACCAGTGGCGCATCCTCCAGCCGATCATCTCGGAGTTGTACACCATCGAGGGGGAGGACACCTTCTTCTCCATCCTGCCGACCAGTACGCAGTACGCCCGCAACGCCATTTTCGCGGGCATGATGCCGGCGCAGATCGCGAAGACTTACCCGGACAAGTGGCTCAACGACAACGATCAGGGCGGCAAGAACAACGAGGAGGGATTCTTTCTCACCGAGCAGATCGAGCGCGTCCTGCGGCGCGAGGTCAAGCACTCGTACGTGAAGATCACGCAGATCGCGAAGGCGAAGGAGTTCGAGGAGAAGGCGCTCGACTTGCTCAATAATGAATTCAGCGTCGTGGTCTACAACTTCATCGACATGCTGAGCCACGCGCGTACGGAGATGGAGGTCTTGAAGGAGCTCGCCGGCGACGAGTCCGCCTACCGCTCACTGACGCGCTCGTGGTTCTTGCACTCCCCTATTTGGGGCGCGCTCAAGAAGCTCGCCGAGCGCCCGGTACACCTCTTCATCACCACCGACCACGGCACCATCCGCGTCAACACCCCGAGTAAGGTCGTGGGCGACCGCGAGACGACCACCAACTTGCGCTACAAGCTCGGCCGCAACCTCAGCTACGAGAAGCGCGACGTGTTGGAGATCCGCAAGCCCGCCGATGCCGGCCTGCCGACGCCCAACGTGAGTTCGAGCTACATCTTCGGCAAGGAGGACAAGTTCTTCCTCTACCCCAACAATTACAACCACTACCACAACTACTACAAGAACACCTTCCAGCACGGCGGGATATCGCTGGAGGAGATGATCTGTCCGATCGTGCGGCTGCGGAGTAAGGTGTAAGAGTGCGGAGTTCGAACTGTGAACTCCGCGCTCCGCACTACTTTTAGCGCATGCGCACTCGATTACTCACCCTTGGCATCGCCTTCTTCACCACTGCTGCCGCTGCCCAGACCACGCTCGCCGATGAACTCGGCTACCCCGCCGGCACCCGCCTCGTCATTCTGCACGCCGACGACCTCGGGATGTCGCACAGCGTCAACGTGGCCAGCTTCCGCGGACTCACAGAGGGGAGCGTGAGCTCGGCGAGCATCATGATGCCGACGCCGTGGGTCCCGGAGGTAGCGGCTTTCGCCAAAACCCATCCCGACCTGGATCTCGGCCTCCACCTCACGCTCACTAGTGAGTGGACCAACTACCGCTGGGGGCCGATGTCGCGCGACAGCGTGACGAGCCTCCTCGACGAGGACCACTACTTCCACGGGGCCTGTGCCGAGATGCAGTCGACGGCCACCGCCGCGGAGGTGGAGCGCGAGCTGCGGGCGCAGGTCGAGCAGGCGCTCCGGCTCGGCTTCAAGCCGACGCACCTCGACTCCCACATGGGCTGCCTCTTCTGGACGAACCCCGAGTTCTTCGGCGCCTACCTCCGCGTGGCCCGCGACTACGACCTCCCGGCGATGGTGGATCGGCACCAGGTGCGTGGGAGCAGTGCGGAGTTGCAGTCCTACCTCCAGCCGAGTGACATGCGGATCGACTACATCATTGGCGCCCCCACCGAGGCGCAGGGCGGTTTTGCGGAAGCGTACAACGAAATGCTCCGCACCCTCAAGCCAGGGGTCTCCGTCCTGCTGCTCCACTGTGGCCTCGACAACGCCGAGCTCCAGGCCGCGGTCGCGCCGCAGGTCCCCTACGGCGCCGCCTGGCGCCAGGAGGACCTCGACTACTTCACGTCTGACGCCCTGAAAGCCCTCCTCGAGCGGGAGAAGATCGAGCTCGTAACCTGGCGGGAGTTGTATAAGAAGTGGAAGGCGCGGTAGGGATTAGAGCACCTCCAGAAACCTCACCTCCTTCTCGCGCACCTGTATCTCTTTCAGCTTTCGCAAAAACGGCGCGTGGTGCGGCTGCGCGTCGTGATGGTCGACGTCGTCACGGTTTTCCCATTGCTCCAGACTCGTGAAGCGCGTCCGGTCCTCCGGGTCGCGCAACATCTGGAACATGAGATTGCCGCGATCCGCCCGTCCATCCTTCACGTGTTGGCGAAAGAGCTCCTCGGCCGCGGCGACCTGGTCGGGCTGGATGTAGAATTCGACGATGAGGTAGACCATAAAGGAGTTTGATTGGAGCGCGGAGCGCGGAGAGCGTGAGGAAAGCGTGGGCGGCCCTTGGAGGGAGCCTCGTCTCAGAAAAGTGCAAAGCGCTCAACCCGGTTCGCGTAGGCTGCATATTCCGGATACCGCTCTCGCAGCATGGCCTCTTCGAAGGTGGCTTTCCGCCAGAACAGCCAGAGCAAGGCCATGGCCAATCCAAGGCGCCAGACACTCCCCGTCGCCAGCACCAGCGCGAACGCAAACCCTGCCAAACAAGCGTAGATCGGGTGGCGCGCCCAGGCGTAAAGGCCCGTGGTGACCAACCGGCTTCCGGCCTTCGGACTCGGCCACGGCGTCAGGTTGGTGCCCAGCTGCAGCACGGCCACAACGCCGAGCACGACGGCGAGCGCACACAGGGTTTGCCCCAGGTAGCGCACTAACGCCGGCGGCGCCACCTCCACACCTACCGGATCGACGGCGAGCGCCAGCAGCAACGCGAACTGCATCCCGACGAATAGCAAATCACGGCGCGGCGGCATCGACATACGCGGCCGATCTCACGGCGGCGTCAAGCTACTACGTGGCTACTTCCCAAACGCCTCCACGCGATCGACGGCATTGTTGCGCACGCTCTCGTAAAAGAGATTGTAGTCCGCCGGGTGCCAGTTGTCCATGCGGATGAGGCGCTTCCCGAAGAAGTCCGGCCGGTGGATCCAGAGGTAGCCCGCTTGGACCTGCGCGTCGACGAGCTCGTCCTTGAGCTCGAGTTTGCGCAAGGTGCCGCCGGGGTTGGCGAAGGCGGGGACGCGGGTGGTGTCCGTGGTCCAGGACAGGGGATTGACGACCAGCGGGAGCTGGGCCGGTGGGCCGGACTTGTCGTATGGAGTGGCCGGGCGTTGCCAGGTGCGCCAACTCACGAAGCAGCCGCTTTGCGTGGCGGTACTGCAGACCTCGATTTGCCCGAACCAGTCTGGCTCCACCGGGATGCCGACGAGGTAGGCGGCCACGAGTTTTGCCGAAAGGCCACTGCCCCCGAGCTGCGCGCCGGCGGGGTCGAAGTAATCGCGCACGAGTCGCTTGGCCATCGTGGTGCCTTGCGAGTGGCCGGCGATGATGATGGGGCGGTTTTGGTTGTGCTTTCGCAAAAACAACTCGAAGGCCCGCTTGACATCGGCGTAAGCGGTGTCGAAGGCGGCGGTGGATTTGGACTTGTCGTCCGTGTAGTAGGCCGAGATGTGGGCCTGGCGGTAGCGTGGACTGTAGACCCTCCCGGTGGCATTGAAGACGCTGGCCTGTAGCCTGATCGTGGATCCGTCGATCCTCTCGTTGAGCTTCGCGTCCGTCACCGAGGCGTTCCACGGGAAGCGGCCCTTCGGATCGTCGGTGTAGATGGTCGGGTACAGGAAGAAGACATCCGCCGCGGCCGTGGCCTGCCGATCGGGGTAGCGGCTGCCAGGCGGGAAAAGATCGGCGTTGTCGGCGCGAGTCGGGAGGGCAGCCCAGTTAGCGTCGAGCCCGTAGTCCGGGGCGGCGGGCAGTTCGCTCGCCACGTAAGCTTTGTCGTGGTAGGTCCGAGAGGAGAACGGGGCGCAGGCAGTGAGCAGGGCGAGGGCAAGCGTCAAGATGGCTGCGTCGGTGAGCTTGGACATATGAGCTGTGTAACGTCGTCATGACCGGGATGGCTGAGATGGCTGGCGACGCGAGACTACCACCCCCCCGGCGCCCCCTGCACCGTAGTGTACTTAAAGCTTAGCTTCTGGTCCGGGTGAATGCGCTTGAAGGCGCTCTGCACCATGAGCGTCCCCTCGTGGAAGCCACAGAGGATGAGCTTGAGCTTACCGGGGTACGTATTGATGTCGCCGATGGCGTAGATCCCGGGTACGCTGGTCGAATAGTCTGCCGTGTCCACCTCGATGGCGCTGCCGTCGAGGGACAGGTTCCACTCGGCGATCGGGCCGAGTTTTGGCGAAAGCCCGAATAGCGGGATAAAGTGGTCGCAGCTTTCGACTCTCTCTATTCCGCCCTCCTCGAGCACGACGGCCTCGAGGTCGCCCTCGCCGACGAGACCCGTGACCTGGGCATCGGTGGCGAGCTTGATGCGGCCGGTCCTCGCCAGCGCCATCACCTTCTCCACCGAGTCGAGGGCCCCGCGGAAGCTCGTGCGCCGGTGGACGAGCGTGACCTCCGCGGCGACGTCGGCGAGGAAGATGCTCCAGTCGAGGGCCGAGTCCCCGCCGCCGGCGATCACGATGCGCTTGTCGCGGTAGACCTCCGGGTCGCGGATGATGTAGTCGACGCCGCGGTCCTCGTAGGCCTCGATGCCGGCGATCGGCGGCTTGCGGGGCTCGAAGCACCCGAGCCCGCCGGCGATCGCGATGACGGGGGCCTCGATGACCTCGTGGCGGCTGGTCGTAAGCCGGAAGGAGCCGTCGCCGAGGCGCTCGAGCTGCTCGGCGCGCTGGCCTAGCGAATACGTGGGTCTGAAGGGCGCGATCTGGGTCTCGAGATTGGCGACGAGGTCGCCGGCCAGCACGCTCGGGTAGCCGGGGATGTCGTAGATGGGCTTCTTGGGGTAGATCTCGGTGAGCTGTCCGCCTACTTGCGGGAGGGCATCTACGAGGTGACACCGGAGCTTCAGCAGACCGGCCTCGAAGACGGTGAAGAGTCCGACGGGGCCGGCGCCGATGATGAGGATATCGGTGGAGATGGGCATGTGGGGGGCTAACGCTCCGTAGGGCACTTCGTTGAGGAGGTTGAGCCAAAGTCGGCGGCACCCGGCGTCACCTCTGCCGCGGGTCGATACCGTCCTCCCCGACGCGCACTACCTTTCCCCCATGCGCACGAGTTCCGTTCTGGCCATAGCCGCCCTGGCCCTCGCGGGTTGCACCGCGAAATCCACTGGCCCCCTCGAGGGCCGCGATCCCATCATCGGGATCACCGAGTCCATCGCCGACGGACCCATTACGGACGCCGGTCCGCTTTCGCTAAAACCCCTCACGCCTGAGCACCCGCTCTACCTCACGCCCGCCCAAGAGCAACGCATCGACGGCCTGATCGCCGCGATGACCGTCGAGGAGAAGGTCGGGCAGATGAACCAGTACACGAGCTTCTACGACGTGACCGGACCGGCTCCGACCGGGGGCACCGCCGAGGAGCGCTTCAACCAAGTCAAGGCTGGGCTCGTGGGCTCGATGCTCAACGTGACCGGGGCAGCCAACACGCGCAAGATCCAGGAGCTCGCCATGCAGAGCCGCCTCCGGATCCCGATCATCTTCGGGTTCGACGTCATTCACGGCTACAAGACGCAATTCCCCGTGCCCCTCGCCGAGGCCGCAACGTGGGACCTCGCCCTCATCCAGCAGGCTTCGCGCTGGGCGGCCGTCGAGGCGAGCGCCTACGGCATCCACTGGACCTTTGCCCCCATGGTAGACGTGAGCCCGGACGCGCGCTGGGGACGGATCGTCGAGGGCGCCGGCGAGGACCCCTTCCTCGGTAGCGAAGTGGCCGCCGCGCGTGTACGTGGCTTTCAGGGGGATGACCTCAGCGCCGCCAACACCATCGCTGCCTGCACCAAGCACTTCGCCGGCTACGGCTACTCGGCGGCCGGCCGCGACTACAACATCGTCGACGTGAGCGACTACACGCTCCACAACGATATCCTTCCGCCCTTCCGCGCCGCCGCGGAGGCGGGCTCGGCCACGTTTATGAACGGCTTCAACTCCCTGGCGGGCATCCCGGTGACGGGCGGGAAGTACCTCCAGCGCGACTGGCTCAAGGGCGAACTCGGGTGGCCGGGCTTCATCGTGAGTGACTGGGGCTCGATCGGGGAGATGGTGGCGCACGGCTACGTGGCCGACAACGCCGGCGCCGCCGAGATGGCCGTTAAAGCCGGCAGCGATATGGACATGGAGACCCGCGCCTACATCGAAGAGCTGCCCGGGCTCGTCGAGGCCGGCAAGTTGAAAGTTTCCACCCTCGATGAGGCCGTGCGCCGCATTCTCCGCGTCAAGATGTCCCTCGGCCTCTTCGACGACCCGTACCGCTACTGCGATCCCGCCCGCGAGGCCAGCATGTCGACGGCGCCCGCGATGCGCGCTGCCGCCGTCGAGACGGCCGCATCGAGCGCGGTGCTGCTGAAGAACGAAGGTAGCCTCCTGCCCCTCCGCAAGGCCGGCCAGCAGCGCGTGGTACTGATCGGCGACCTCGCCAACGACAAGGACTCCCCCCTCGGCACCTGGAGCCTCGGCGCTGATCGCAACTCCGCGATCTCCTTGCGGGAGGCCCTCGAGTCCCGCTACGCCACCGGCTCAACCTTGAACTATACTGCCGGCCCGAATACCCTCAAGTCGGGAAGCAAGAACGAATTCCTCTACGAGCTCCAGGTCAATACCACCGACCGCAGCGGCATCGAGGAGGCCGTCCGTGCGGCGCGCAGTGCAGACGTTGTCGTGATGGCTCTCGGGGAGCCTGGCTTCATGACCGGCGAGGCCCGTAGCCGCACCGACATCCGCCTGCCGGGGCTCCAACAGGAGCTCTTCGATGCCGTGCAGGCCGTCAACCCGAATGTGGTCGTGGTGCTCTACTCTGGTCGCCCCCTGGCCCTCGGCTCGGTCGCCGACAAGGCGCGCGCCATCCTTCTCGCCTGGCAGCCCGGCAGTTACGGCAACGAGGGCATCGCGCAAGTCCTCTACGGCGAGCACGACGCCGACGGCAAACTCCCCGTGAGCTTCCCTTACACCGTCGGCCAGGAGCCGCTCACCTACCGCGAGTACAGCACCGGCAGGCCCGGTCCCTCCGCCCGTCCGATGGAGCAGACCATCGTCTTCAACAGCCACTACATGGATGCGCCGCGCACGGCGCAGTTTGCCTTCGGCCACGGCCTGAGCTACACGACGTTCGAGGTCGGTACGCCGACGCTTTCGCAAAACACCCTGTCGACCGGCGCCCCCGGCGGCGCCAGCGGCATCCTCACCGTCACCGCCACCGTCCGCAACACAGGCACTCGCGCCGGCAAGGAGACCGTCCAACTCTACCTCAATGACCCCGTCGCCAAGCGCGTCCGCCCCGTCAAGGAGCTCAAAGCATTCCAGTCGGTAAGCTTAGCGGTCGGAGAGACGAAGACGGTGACTTTCGAGCTTTCGCCAAAACATTTGCAGTACTGGACGCCCGAGGAGGGCTGGCACCTGGAGCCGGGCACGTTCAACATCTACGTGGGGACGAGCAGTGAGCTGTTGGGGGAGAAATTGGAGGTGGCAGTGCGGTAGGGGACGCACGCCCTACCGTGAGGGTTCCGCGACCTTTAGCCCGCGGCATCGCAAGCGCAAAAAAACCCTGGTGCTTACTTCCTAATCATGATCACGCCGCGGGCTAAAGCTCGCGGAACCTTTACCCACTTCCGTGTCCGTCAGGCCGCAGCCCCCCCTCACCAAAGCTTCCCATTCCCCCGATGCCGATCCTTATCCCGCGTCGTCCGCTTCACCATACCCTTCGCGAACGCCTCCGTCAGGTCTACCCCGGTCTGATTGGCGAGGCAGGTCAAGACGAAGAGCACGTCCGATAGCTCGTCGGCCCAGTCGGTCGTAGCGGAAGCCGCCGCCTCGGGCGTCTTAAAGCTCTGCTCGCCGTAGAGGCGGGCAGCGAGGCGGGCCACCTCCCCGACTTCCTCGGCGAGGATGGCGGTGTTGGTGAGTTCGTTGAAGTAGCGCACGCCGGTGTGCTTGATCCACTCGTCGACCACGTCTTGCAGCTCTCCTAGATCGGGGCGGGCCATGGGATTTTTGACGTCGATATCCATTGGGTCGTGTCCGTTTGCGGCGCGATAGTTTTGTATTGGTCGACGATCTGCCGTACGTATCGCTGCACGGGAGCCAAGTTATCCTGCCACCGCTACTCCACCGCTACTCCCGCAGCCGCGTATCGACCACGATCGTGACCGGGCCGTCGTTGACGAGGCTCACCTGCATGTCGGCCCCGAAGACTCCGGTGGCGACTGCGGTGCCCGTCAACTGCCCCAAAGTTTTGACGAAAGTCTCGTACAACGGCACGGCTTCCTCCGGCCGCGCCGAGCGCGTGTAGCCCGGGCGATTGCCTTTCTTACTCGACGCTAGTAGCGTGAATTGACTCACCACTAGACAGTGGCCACCGACAGCGGCGAGGTCGAGATTCATCAACCCATCACCGTCCGAAAAAATGCGCAGGCCGACGATCTTGCGGACGAGCCACTCGAGCTCCACGACGGTATCCCCGACCTCTACTCCGAGTAGGATCATCAGTCCGCGCCCGATCTCGCCCGTCGCCTCACCATCGCTCACGACGCTGGCCGAACTCACGCGCTGTAGTACCGCCCTCACCTATTTGGCGTTGGCGGTCTGCAATCCGATCATCTGCTGATCGGCCTCCTGGACCTGCTGCAGCAGCTTTCGCACTGCCGGGTACTCCTCCGCGGTGAACTCGTCGCGGCTCATCTGCCAGCGGCGCGTGGCCCGCAGTACGCCCGCGATCTCCTCGAAGGCGAGTGCGTAGCGCAGGCCATCGGCCTCGAGGTTTACCGCTTCCGGTAGCTCCAGGAGTCGGTAGCCTTTCGGCAAAGCGATCTCGATGGTCTCGGTCTCGAGGTCCGTCCCGGTGTAGCGCCACAGACACAGGTCGGTGGCGCGCTCGGCGACGCTGGCGAAGTCGATGCTCCCGAACGCCGTCGCCCAGGGGAGCTGGAGGATGCGGAAGGACTGCATCTTCGTCAGCGCCCGCTCCACGGTCACGTCGTAGGCGATGCGCACGGTGTCGGTCGGGGTGCCGAGCCCCGCGAAGCTGAAGTCGTGCAACGTGTACGGTCGATCCATACGGGCGTCGACGTGGTCGCGCAACAGATCGCGCTGATTGTCGCGATTCGCGTCCCGGTAGCGGTGCCGCATATCGCTCGCGAGACTCCCGACGAAGTCGAGGTCGCGGTGGAGGACCAGCTCGTTCTCTTCGAAGTGACCGCTGGCCCGCACGAGCTTCCCATTTGGGTGCACCCCCGGGGTCACCTGCGTGAGCTGCGCCCCGCGACTCGCCCCGACAATGGGCAGGGCGACGGAGTTGTAGATGTCGTTGCTCGACGAGCCCGGGGCGAGGTGCTTGTCCGTGAGCTCGAGGTATTCGCCGGTGCTGCGGAGGCGCACGATGCAATGATTGAAGAGCGTCGACGGCAGCGCCATACTCGTCTGGCCGTTGTCGCGCGTGTTGACCAGCACCAGGTCCGCCCCGACGCCCACCTCCCCGGCCATCGCCACGAAGAGGCTCGACACGTCTTTGCAGTCGCCTAGTTGCGTGGCGAGCGTCTTGCCGGCGCGCTGCGGCACGTAGGCGCTCTGGCGGAACGGCAGCGAGCTGTACTCGATCTTCTGCACGATGAAATTGTAGATCCGCTCGACGCGCGCGCGCTCGCTGAGGCTAGCGCCGCCCTCCGGAAAGAGCTCGGCCACCTTGGCGCGCACGGCGTAGTCGGGCTTGACGCGCGAGGTAGACAACTCGCTGTACCAGTCGGCGATGTACTGCCAGTCAGGCACGGAGGTAAACCGGAGCACCGCCTGCGCATCCTCGCCGACCGGCCCGAGGGGCTCCTCCCGCAAGACGGGTAGGTCGTCGGTCGCCCAGGTGTACACGTCGAACTCACCCCTCGTCTCCTGTTTTGGCGAAAGCCGCAAGCCACTTACTTCGTGGCTGAACGCGCGGCCCTTCGGCACGAGCAACTGGTAGCGCCTCGCCCCGGTCGGGTACCAGCTGTTGAGCGTCGACTGCCCCCAGAAGTGCCCGAGGTAGCGGCCGCTGTTGTAGTCGCGACCGCTATAGTCGATGTGGAGGTAGTCCCCGACGTTGAGCTTCGCGAAGACCAGGCCCCCGCCCCCGCGCTCGGCGTCGACCTTGGTGCCGTCGGGCTTGATGACGCGGGCCTCGCGGATGTCGACCCCGTCGAGGCCGTACTCCTTGAGCATCTCGATGCCGCCCTCGTTGAGGACCTTGAAGAGCAACTCCACGCGGTACTCGCTCACGCCGTCTTCGTAGACCACGAAGCGCGTCTCGTCGCTCAACTGCGCGAAAGGGTGATCGGTGTCGTCGTAGCGCGTGCCACTGAGTTCGATGACCTGCGCCACGTTGGTGCTGTCGAGGTAGCTGAACAGTGAGCGCTCGTCGCGGAGGCCACGTAACTTGGTGCGCAGGGCGAAGTCGTTCGGGTACAACTGGAGCGAGCGCTGGTAGGCGGCGATCGTGGCGGGCATGCGGTTGAGGCGCCGTAACAGGTCGCCGCGCTCCTCATGGTAGCCGGCGCTATAGGGCGATTGCTCGAGCAGCGCGTCGACCTCGGCGAGGGCCGCTTCGTACTTCTCCTGCTGCATGAGTATCCCCTTGACGTTCCAGCGGTAGCGGCGACTCTCCGGGTGGCGCTCAAGGAGTTCGCGGTAGAGGCCAATGGCTTTGTCGGATTTGCCCTCGTCGTTGTAGTTGGCGGCGAGGGCCTCGAGCTGGGCGTCGAGGCTGTAGTCTTTCAGGTAGGCGACGATGAGCTGGCGGGCGCGGTCGGGGTCGTTGTTGAGGTTGCGCGCCACCATCACGTCCATGTTCAGCATGGTGGTAGAGCCGGGGTAGGCGGTGCGGGCCTTGCCGATGGCGGTGATCCCGGCGGCCATCTCCTCGCGGGAGAAGTCGAACCCGATTTGCACGAGGCGCATGGCCTCGGTCTCGCTGCCGGCGATGGCCTGGATGCGGGAGAGGAGGTTTTGCGCCTTTGTGAACTCCTTCTCTTCGAGGGCGCGCTGGTAGTCCTCCAGCAACACACGCAGGTGCTGCGGGTACTTGGCCTTAAAGCGCCCGAGGTACTCCGCGCTCCCGGTGTCGTCGCCCTCGGCGGTGTAGAGGGCGCTCGTCAGCGACATGACGTAGGGCGCGAACTCGCCCTCGCGCTGCAGGACGTTGATCCACTCGCGCAGGTCGAGGTAGTGGCCCTGGCTGTGGAGCTGGGCGGCGTAGGTGAGCCTGTCGGCAAAACCGGCCCCACGCTTCGTAGCGGCGGCCTGGCCTGCGAGGAAGGTCTCGTCGAAGTTTTGCCGAAAGGCGAGCCCTGTATCGGACGTGTAAGCGAGCGGCGTAGCCGAACTCTGCACCGCGTTGACCCACTGCCCTCCCGCATCCGTGAGCCGCGCCAGAAACCACTGCAAACTCCGCTCGGCCGAGCCCAACTGCACCAGAATCCGGTGTGCCCCGCCCGCGAGCTGCGCCCGGACGATGACGTGGTCGAGGTCGGTGTGCCGCTCTTCCTCCTCGGCGTACACGAGGGCGTCGTCGACCCAGACCTTGGCCGCCCCACCGAGCGTGAGCCGAAGGGCGTACTCGCCGGCGCGCGGTAGGGTCACGAAGGTTTGGGCGTAATTAATAGCGCCCTCCGTCTCGCTGTAGTCCGACAGGTCGACGAGCGTGCCCGGGAGGTGGTGACGTAGCGGGTACCAGGCCACCGCCACGTTGTTCTGATTACGAAAACTCGCACCGCCCTGCGGGTGCTCCAGCGGCCCGAAGCGCTGGTCGAAGCCCGCCCCGAGCGGATTGCGGAACGCCCCGGCGAGGCTCCAGTCGTCGAGCGTGTGCAAGCTCGCCAGGGCCGCCGTGGCCAGCGCGTTCTGCCCCTTGAGCTGATCGTATCCCTGGCGCCCGTAAAGCAAGTTAGCACGCAGGTCCTCCGGGAGGTCGGGCCGGGCGAGGAGCGCGGCGTAGACCTTGTCGAGGCGCTTGCGGGCGGCCTTCTCGACGTAGGGGTCGAGGAGCTGTTGGTGAAACGCTGCGAAGAAGGGGTAAGGCACCGTCGGGAGGCTGGCCAGTCGCTCGGCGATCTCGAGGTTGGTCGGGACGCCGCCCACGTCGCCGAGGAGGAAAAACAGCCCCATCAGGGCGTCGCCGTCCTGCGGATCGGCCTCGAGGTCGGCGAGGAAGAGGTCGCGGGCCTCGAGGAGGTGGCTCTGGCGATACGCTTCCCAGGCGGCCGGGCTGGCGGCGGAGAGGTTGCCGAGGGTGAGGACGGCAAATCCGAGGCACCACCACCAGGCGCAGCGTAGAGCATAGTTCATAGATGTACGTATTTGACGGCGGGGGCGAAGTTCGTAGTGGGTTTCCTGCACCCGCGCGACGCTAAAATCTATCGCGAAGATCGTCCGCGCTCCGCAGTCGGCAAGGGCGCTAGTGCAGCGGGGTTACGCGCGGCGAACGTGGGCGAGGCACCTTTGCGGGGTGCTCCTCTCCACGCTATGCTGGCTCACAGCCGCAGCCACGATCGTCAGCGCCGGGTTTTACGGCTGGCCGTTGCGTGGGCTGGTCGCACGGTTACGGGGTTTGGGACGCCTTTCGGCAAAACAGGCCGCCGATTCGCCGGCCTGGCGAGGCGCTGTCGCGGTGGGGGCGCACCCCGGGTCGGCGCAGCGTTTGGAGATGGGCCAAGCCAGCGATACATATCCGGGGGTTTCGATCGTAGTGGCGGCCCGCAACGAAGCCGACAATCTCGCGGCGCACCTGCCCCTGGTTTTGGCGCAAGCCTACCCCGCCCTCGAGGTCGTCGTCACCGACGACGCCAGCACGGACGCCACGCCCGAGGTTTTGGCGAAAGCCGTTGTCGCCGAAAGCGTGGATGAACGAAACGGACCAACCGACGCTCAGGCCCCGCGTCTGCGCCACCTGCGCCTGGAGAACAAGCGTCTCCCCGGAAAGAAGGAGGCCCTGGCGACGAGCATCGAGCACGCGCGGCACGATTGGCTCCTCGCCACCGACGCCGACTGTCGCCCGGCGAGCCCGCGGTGGGTGGCGGCAATGATGGACGCGCGGACGCCAGCGGCGGAGATCGTGCTCGGGTACGCGCCACAGCTCTCGGCCCCCGGCTGGCTCAACCGTTGGATCCGTTACGAGACGACCTACACCGCGGCCCAGTACCTAGGCGCGGCACTCGCCGGGTGGCCGTACATGGGGGTCGGGCGCAATCTCTTGTACCACCGCGGCGTGTACGATCGCGTGGGGGGCTTCCGTCGCCACGAGCACCTGACCGGCGGCGATGATGATCTGCTCGTGAACGCCGGCGCGACGGCGGCCAACACGGTCGTCTGCCTCGCGCCGGAGAGCTGGGTCTACTCCGCGCCGAAGGGGACGTGGCGGGCGTACGTGCGGCAGAAGCGGCGGCACGTGGCGGTGGGCGGGGCGTACAGCGGGAGCAGTAAGGCGTGGCTCGGGTTGCTGGTGGGCTCGCACATTGGGCACTATGCGGGCATGGCATTGCTGGTCTTGAGTGGGCTTTGGGTTTGGGCGCTCGCTTTGTACGCGGCTCGCCTGGCGGTGGTCTGGTGGCGGATGGCGGCGGTGAGCCGGGGGCTGGGCGAGCGAGATTTGATCCCGTGGGTGCCGGTATTAGACGCTGGGGTAGCGATGTACTACGTCGCGTTCGGGGCGCTGGGATTGCTTGGACGAAAAGAGTGGTGATTTTGGAGGACAGCTAGTTGTTGTATGCTGGTCGTTACGCGGCGGTCACGCACCTCGCCAGCGAAATGTCGGCCCTATAAGCCTAAATCGTAGTAGGGACTTTGTGCAGTCCTAGCGCTGCGGTGGGTCCGGGCCGTCAACAGGGCTCCCGACTACTGACCAACTGTGTGGTCCATTCAGCGTAGCGGCCATTCAGCGTAGAGGCCATTCCACCTCCGCGCTCGCCGCTGTCTCACCCGATCCGACCGCTTCCTCATCGACGGGCCGTTATCGAAGCCGGAGCGACCGTACGGACTGTCATTCAATAAGTTACGCTGTGTGTAAATCTACCTTGCGTCCACATTCGGAAGCCCCGAAACACTTCTATCCCCCCGCACAAAGCACAGATCATGGAAAGCTTCACCGTCAACCCCCGCCTCTCCGACCGCGCCAAGGACGACTACCGCCTCGTGTGCGACGCGATCGCCGGCCGCCAGGACGCCTACACCCGCCTCATGGACCGCTACCGTGGCGCCATCCACCAGATGATGGCCAAGATGGTGGGCTACACCGAGGACGCCAACGACCTCACGCAGGAGGCGTTCTCGAAGGCGTTCAACAAGCTCTCCAGCTACGAGCCCCGCTATGCCTTCTCGACGTGGCTCTTCAAGATCGCCTCCAACAACGCCATCGACTACATCCGCAAGAAGCGCCTCGTGACCCTCTCGATCGACACGACGATCAAAGAGGGCTCCGACCAGGAGTTTAGCTACAACCTGCCTTGCGACGACATCAATCCCGAGCAGAGCCTCGTCCTCGCCCAGCGCGCCAAGATGATGCGGGCCCTCGTCGGACAGCTCTCCAACAAGTACCGCCAAATGATCGAGATGCGCTTCTACCAGGAGCTGAGCTACGACGAGATCGCCACCGAACTCAACATCCCCCTCGGCACCGTCAAGGCGCAGCTGTTCCGCGCCAAGGAAATGCTCCACACCCAACTCGCCGCCCCGGGGGCGTTGCACTACCTTGTGAGCAATACGAGGGAGAAGTAGCTCGCTCGCGGGCGGTCCTCCCGCTCACGTCAAGCTAGCCCCTAGGGCCGGCACACGGTCTTCGGATCGTGTGCCGGCCCTTTCGCACTGTGGGCGTTCGCAGGGACCACAGGTGAGCGCTGGCCGCCTTAACGCCGCCTTAGTGGCGTACCTGGAGCTACCCCTGTTGGCCACCGCGGGTGTCAGCTCTGGCCTAGCACCCGCCGCACCGCCACATCCAGCGCCGCCGACTCGACGCAGCTGTACACGACCCGCAGCCAGCCCGCCTCACTGTGGCCGAAGTCACCCGGGGCGGTAAGCAGCACGCCCATTTCTTCGTACATCTTTTGCCAAAACGTTTTGTCGGTAGCCCTACCCTCGGCGTTGAGCCTCGCCCAGACGAAGAGACTCCCGCGCGCCGGGACGTAGGCGATGCCGTTTTGCCGCAAGGCCGATACCACCCTCGCGTAGGCGTCCGTGAGGCGGGCCTGGTTGGCTTTGGCGAAAGCCGTCACGAAGGCATCATCCGACAGCACCTGTGTCAGGAGCCACTGCGTGTGGTTGCTTACCGTGTGCGGGGCGCCGTAGTTGCCGAAGGCCTGCACGAGTGCGGCGTTGCGCGTGTACATCATCCCACATCGCAGGCCCGACAGCCCGAAGTCCTTCGACACCGAGTACCACCAGTGGAGATAGGGCGAGCGCTGCCGCTCGACGAGGTGGAGGAAGGAGAAGTAGGGTTCGCGCTCGGCGGAGTAGTCGGCGGCGATACGGGCGTCCGTGGTGTCGACCTGCGAGAGGGCGTAGAGTTCGTTAACGCAGAGGTGTACGCGATGGCGCGCGGCCCACGCGGCGAAGCCCTCGAGTTGGTCGCGGGTGTAGATGGCGCCCGTGGGATTGTCGGGTTGCGTCAGGACCACCATCCGCAGTGTGCGACCACCCTCGTGGATGTCGCCACGGGCCCGCTCGAGATCGGACACGTGGAGCGGGTGTATGCCGCCGGCCCCCGCCCAGCCCGCCGCCGGCTCGATGTCATAGCGGAGCATGCCGGCCTTGAGGCCGATGTCCTTGGTGTACACGGGATAGCAGGGCGCCGGGAAGGCCGCCACGTCTTCTGTATCTGCAAGGAGTAGCGCCGTAAGTTCGACGACGCCCGTGGCGCCACTCGACACGCAGAAGCTCTCTGGATCGAGGGCCTGCGCAGGCTGCCCGCCGAGGGTGGTGAGGTGCCTTTCGGCAAAACCCGCCAGCGCGCTCCTGAACTCCGGCGCCCCGGTGACGGCCGTGTACTTCGCCACCCAGTCGGGGGTTTTGGCGCAAGCCGCCTCGCGCAATCGCGCCTCCATCTCCGGCCACGACACCACGTTCTCCGCGATGCAGAGCGCGATCTTGCCGTCGGGGTTGTCGGCGGGGTGGAAGGGGTCCTCCTCGACCTCGTGGAAGTACGCGAAGTCGGCGCGGAGGGGCTTGCCGATGAGGTCTTGGCCACGCTGGGAGAGGGATTGTGGTCGGGTAGGCATGGGCGCAAGCTATAGACGGACACAGGGAGCACCCCGGGGTATCTTCACCGCATGGGCATCCCGCAACCTGTCACGAAGCAGCGTTACAGCGTACCGGCGTACTTCGACCTCCTCGACGCGAGCGACGAGAAGTGACAGTTCTTCCACGGCGAGGTCTTGGCCTGGGAGGCGATGGCCGGGGGCGGGGATTAGTGAGCAGCCGAAGGTGAGGAATTTTTGAGTTGTTGAGGTTTTGAATTGTTGAATCAACCCAACACCAGCCCGTACCCTCCATATATCAGTTCAACCTTTACTCACGCAACAATTAACTGTAACTGTACCGCAGCTTCTCCAACCGCAATCCCATCGCCTCCAGCGCTTCGACCGTCTGCTGCTGATTGGCCTCCGCCAACTCCGCGAAGCGCACCTCGACGAACAGGTTTTGGCGCAAGCCGCCAAGGGCATCCGGCGCCTCGTCACGCAGGCGCTTGAGGTGCTCCCCGAGGTATTCGTTCAAAGTTTTGAAACGATCGTCCCAGTGCGCTACGAGCAGTTTGTGGGCTTGCTTGGCGATAATCTCCGTGCGCTCGAGCTGGCGCGTGCGCAGGCGGTAGGTGTACTCGCGGGCGTTATACTCCACAGCGAGCGTGTGCGGGCGGTCGCCCTTGCGGACCTTGAGACGGTTGACGAGATTCTTGTTGGCGTCGAAGAGGTTGGTGACGCGCAGCTCGTCGGCGGTGAGCCCGTCGAACTGCTTGACGCTGACCAGCGCGCCCTCGAACTGCTGGTCCTCCTTGAGGAGCTCGTAGTACTCGTCGTGTACGGGTTGGAGCTGATCTTCCGTCACGACGTGGCGCACGCGGATCTCGGCGTCGACGTCGGCCTCGAAGGCGTCGACTTCGCGGCGGAGCATCGGGAGGTTGACGGCCACGGCGTACCCGTGTTGCCGCACGGCGTCGGCGATCATCTCGCGGATGGCGTCGCGTTGCTCGGGCTTGGACCAGAGGCAGAATTCGAGCAGGAAGCAATCCATCAGATCGACCGTGTCGCGGCCGTTGAGGTGGGCCGAGGTGCGTAGGAGTCGCACGGCCTTCTTCCAGCGGCGGTCGTAGACGCGGAT
>JBGTKC010000015.1:0-7348 GCA_041744755.1 Saprospiraceae bacterium | reverse complement strand
CGCGCCACAGCGCGAGCGCCGTGGCGCGGCCGATGCCCTTGGAGGCCCCGCTGACGACGGCGCGGCGGATTTGGTGTATCATGGCGGTTGGGGTTGAAACCAGGGGCCGAAACTAGCGTTGACCCGTCGAGCGCCGCGCGTGCGTTCGGTTTTGGCGAAAGCCCACCACCTTCGCACCGGCATGCTAAAAAACTTCGCTTTCCACTTCGGTCGCTACCTCGAGCTCCTCGGCGATGCCTTTAGTCGCCCGGAGCGGGTGTCGGTATACTGGCGCGAGACCCTCCGGCAGATGGACGATATCGGGATCGGCTCCCTGATCATCGTCGGGATCATCGCCATCTTCATGGGCGCGGTGGCGGCGGTGCAGTTCGCCTACCAGCTCAGCGGGCAACTTGTGCCGAACTACTACATCGGGTACATCGTCCGTGACCTGGCCATCATCGAGTCGGCCCCGACGATTACGTGCCTCGTACTCGCGGGCAAGGTCGGCTCCAACATGGCCTCCGAGATCGGCGGCATGCGCCAGAAGGAGCACATCGACGCGATGGAGATCATGGGCGTCAATACGGCGGCCTTCCTGATCCAACCGAAGATCATCGCGGCGCTGTTTATGATCCCTCTCCTCGTTGCGATCGCGGCGGCCGTGGCGATCGCGGGGGGCTACCTGGCGGTGGTGCTCCCCGGCACGATCCCGAGCGCGGCCTACATCAAGGGCCTCCAGACCTTCTTCGTGCCCTACAACGTGTTCATCATGTTCGTGAAGGCCTTCATCTTTGCCTTCCTGCTTACCTCCGTGAGTTGCTACAAGGGCTACTACGTGACGGGCGGCTCGGTGGAGCTAGGCGCGGCGAGCACGCAGGCGGTGGTGGTCTCCGACATCCTCATTTTGCTGGCCGACTTCTTCATCGCTATCCTCCTGACGGGAGACTGATGCGGCTTTCGCCAAAACTCCCACCCCGGCCGCTCTCCTACTGGCCGACGAGAGGGAGCTAGTCCACTCAAAATCTCCCGATATGATCCGCGTAGTCGACGTCAAGAAAAGCTTCGGTGACACGGAGGTATTGAAGGGTATCACCACCGATTTCGAACCCGGGAAATGCAACCTGATTATAGGTCTGTCGGGGGCGGGCAAGTCGGTCCTCCTCAAGATGCTCGTGGGCCTCTTCAAGCCCACCTCCGGATCGATCCTCTACGACGACCACAAGTTCAGCGAGATGAACGACGCGGAGATCAAGGACTTGCGCAAGCAGGTCGGGATGCTCTTCCAGGGTTCGGCGCTCTTCGACTCGATGACCGTGGAAGAGAATATCCTCTTCCCGCTGGAGATGTTTACGCGCAACACCCCGGCCGAGAACAAGGACCGCGTCAACAACGTCCTAGAGCGGGTCAACCTCCAGGGCTCTAATCAGAAGTACCCTAGCGAGGTCTCCGGCGGGATGCAGAAACGCGTCGGGATCGCGCGCGCGATCGTACTCGACCCGAAGTACCTTTTTTGCGACGAGCCCAACTCCGGTCTCGACCCGAAGACCTCGATCGTGATCGACGAGTTGATCCAGTCGATCACCTACGACAACAACATCACGACTGTCATCAACACGCACGACATGAACTCCGTGATGGAGATCGGCGACAACATCAACCTGTTGAGCCAAGGCAAGCTGGTCTGGAAGGGCAACAAGTCGGAGGTCCTCAACACCGACAATGAGTTGCTGGAGAACTTCATTTTCGCCAGTCCTTTCCTCGGCAGGCTGCGGGATGCGGCGATGGCGAATGGACGGGCGAGCATGGAGCGGGCGATGGGGGGGGAGTAATCGCTCTGCGCGCTCGAACGTTTGCAAAGAGGCGCGGAGGCCGCCCCCAAAAAAACTCCCTAACCACCCTTGCACATCTCCTTCCCCTGCCTACATTTGCGCCCGCTCCGAAGCGCTAGCCGCCGAGCAGCCTACCCACCTGCCCAGGTGTTGAAATTGGTAGACAAGCACGCTTGAGGTGCGTGTGCCCTAACCGGCGTGCTGGTTCGAGTCCAGTTCTGGGCACCCTCATTGGAAAGGCCCGCGGTGACGCGGGCCTTTTTGCGTTTGGGTGCCAAAATCTCGCGTCGCCCACATTGCGGCCTACGTTTTGCATGGTGAGTCCGGGAGACTCGCGCAAGGTCAAGTGCTAGGCTCTGGCCCAGCACTATGAAACACACTATACCAAACCCCGCTGCCACACCCGGCAGCGTACCCGCAGTTCCCCGCGACGCTCCGCTCGAGTTCGGTCCGCCGCTCGTGGCCCGCGGGCCGCAGCTGGCCCCGGCGCAGCGTCCGCGGCCCTGGCTTAGCTTACTCAACGACGCCGACCAGGAAGACTTCTTCGAATACCACAACCCAAGTTTGGGCTTCGACGCAAATTGGTAGCGGGCTTTGCCGAAGCCGAAGAGTCGCGGCAGCAAAGCCGAATGACTCATGCGAACGGGATACAACCGCGCCACTGCGCCCGCCGTTGCCATGGTATGTCCCCCATCGCTACCGCTCCCTCCCCTACCGTCGAAAGCGTGATGGCCATTCTGGCTACCGTGCCCGACCCGGAGGTACCAGTCATTAGCGTCGTGGACCTAGGAATTATTCGCAAAGTGGAGTTCGAAGGCGGCGCACTCACCGTGTCGGTCACGCCGACCTATTCCGGCTGCCCCGCCATCGAGGCCATCAACATCAACGTGCTCGCGGCCCTGCAGGAGGCAGGTTTTACGGAAGTGAAAGTGAAGAGCGTCATCGCGCCGGCCTGGTCGACCGACGACATTACGGCTGCAGGCCGGGCGAAGCTGCAGGAATACGGGATCGCGCCACCGAATGGATCGGCGAGCAAAGCGAGTCTCACGGGCGACGATAAGCCACGCGCCTGTCCGCAGTGCGCGAGTACGGATACCCAACTGCTGAGTCAATTCGGGAGCACCGCCTGCAAGGCGTTGTACAAGTGCCATGCGTGCCTTGAGCCGTTCGACTACTTCAAGTGCCACTAACGCGGGGCCATGCAGTCCATACCTTACCGCCATATGGAGGATGTACTACTCGACGATTTCGCCCACGGCGTCCTCACGCTCACCCTGAACCGTCCGCAGGCCTACAATGCCTTCACGGAGCTGCTCGCCCGGATGCTACAGGTCCAACTCGACCGCGCGGACGCCGATCCGAACATTCGCTGCGTGGTCATCACGGGCGCCGGCAAGGCTTTCTCCGCCGGGCAGGACCTCGCCGAGTTGGCTGGACCCAATGCGCCGCCGATGGCGCAGATCCTCAAAGAGCACTTCAATCCCGTCGTCCAGAAGATTCGCGCTTCTGCAAAACCGGTGATCGCGGCAGTGAACGGCGTCGCGGCCGGCGCGGGCGCCAACATCGCGATCGCCTGCGACATCGTGATCGCAAGTGAGCAGGCGAGCTTCATTCAAGCCTTTTCTAAAGTGGGGCTCATCCCGGACAGTGGCGGGACCTGGACCTTGCCGCGCATCATCGGTCTGCAGAAAGCGACGGCATTGATGATGACCGGCGATAAGCTCAGCGCCGCGGAGGCGGAGCGGTTGGGGATGGTTTACAAAGTCGTACCGCACGATGAATTGATGCCGCACGTCACAGAGCTAGCCGAGCGCCTCGCCAAAATGCCGACCAAAGCCCTGGGTCTCACCAAGCAGGCCCTCGAGCGCAGCTCGCACCAAACCTTCGAGCAACAACTCGCCACCGAGGATAATCTCCAGGGCCAGGCGGCGGTCACGGCTGACTACGCCGAGGGTGTGCAAGCCTTCCTCGCCAAGCGGGCTGCGAACTTCGTCGGCGCGTAGTGGCGAAGTCGGTCGATTCAGGGAAGTTGGCGAGAGCCGTCGTCGCAGGCGAGCGCGCGGCTTTAAGCCGAGCGATCACGCTCGTCGAGAGCACACGCGCGGAAGACAGATCGCTCGCACAGCAGTTGCTAAGGCAGATTCAAAAATTCGCCCTTCAACCTTCAACAATTCTTCCCACCCAGCGCCTCGGCATCACCGGCAGCCCAGGCGTCGGCAAGAGCACTTTTATCGAGGCTTTCGGGACGCAGCTCCTCGACGCCGGTCATCGCCTCGCCGTCCTTGCCGTGGACCCCAGTTCGGTGCGCACGGGCGGGAGTATACTCGGGGACAAGACCCGGATGCCGAACCTCAGCGCTGATCCGCGGGCTTACGTGCGCCCAAGTCCCGCAGGCCAGACCTTGGGTGGCGTAGCGCGCGCCACTCGACAGGCCATCAAGCTCTGCGAGGCGGCCGGTTACGACCGCATCATCGTGGAGACCGTCGGCGTCGGGCAGTCGGAGCATTTGGTGCATCAACTCGTGGATGCGATGGTATTGTTGGTGATGCCCGGCGGCGGTGATGATCTGCAGGGCATCAAGCGCGGTATCGTCGAGCTAGCCGACCTGATCCTCGTCCACAAGGCGGATGGCGACGCGTTGCCGACGGCGCGTCGCACGAAGGACGACTACCGGCGGGCAGTCCACCTTCAGCCCGCCCGCGCCGATGGCTGGTCGCCGACGGTGACCCTCGGCAGCTCCGTGAGCGGAGGCGGATTGGCGAGTTTTGGCGACAGCCTCCAGACCTACTTTACGCAACTCGGCAGTGACAAGCTGCTGGAGCGACGCGCGGCCCAGAGGCGCGATGTCTTCGAGGCCCTCTGGCCAACGCTCGCCTCGGATGTCTTGCGTGAAAACGCTGGCCTGATAACGACACTGCGACAACTGAAGTCCGACGTGACCGACGGCGTGACCGACGCCGACGCCGCGGCGCATAAGTTTGCCGCGCTCCTCAGCGACCTTTTGAACGATAAGCTCCGACCTTGAAGACCCTCCGCGCCACCTGGCGCCTCGTCCGCTTCCTCGCCTCCCTGTTCTGGCACGCGCTCCCGCTCTGGATCCGCGCCGCCGGCGGCAAACCGATCGACTGGGACCACCACCACGCCGTGCGAATGAAGTTCGCGAAGTCCGCCATGCGCATCCTGGGCATCGACCTCCACGTAGACGGGACGCCCTACGACGGTGGGGCCTGTGTGTACGCATCGAACCACCGCAGTTGGCTCGATCCATTCATGCACTTGTCCGTCGTGCGCGCCAATCCCGTCGCCAAGGCGGAGGTAGCCAAGCTGCCCATTGTAGCGCAAGGCGGGAAGGCCACCGGCATCCTATTCGTTAATCGCGGCGACCGCAACTCCCGCCAAGCGGTCATCGACCAAATGGTAGCGATGGTCCGCGAGGGCTTCTCGATCCTCATCTATCCAGAGGGCACGACCAGCACCGAACACGCCACGAAGACCTTCCAACGCGGCGCCTTCATTGTTGCCTCCGAAGCCGAATGCCCGATCGTGCCGATGGCGGTCGTCTACCCCGACCCGAGCTACCACTGGGGCGACGGCGAAGGCCTGTGGAAAAACTTCGTTCAAGTGGCAGGTGAGAAGCACACTAAGCTCAGGCTAATGATAGGTGAGCCGATCAATGTACAGGACTCAGACAATGCGATGGCGAGGGTTCGGGGGGTGATCGATGGGTATATCGTCGAGAATAGCGCATCCATCGAGTCAGCACGTATCGCCACCAGCTAAACCCGGGCCAGCGTCTACCCGGGCCCTCTACACCCCCACCCCGGCCGCCTCCACCAGGGTTACGTCTTGGAACGCCCCTGGCGGTAGTCGCTTGTCGAGCGCGGCGTGGTGCTGCTGGACATCACTCGCCACCCAGAACAGTCCGGCGTCCTTGACCCGCGTCACGACCTCCAGGCCGTTGTCTCGCAGGAGCGCGATGGCGCGTTCGGTGGTGATGTTCTGCTTCGCCTTTCGGCAAAACACGATGCTGCGGTATTGCCCGCCCTTCTCCTCTCTCGCCACGGTCGGGTCGTGAAAGCTGAAGAAGGCCTTGAGGAGCGTGCGGAACTTCGTGAGGTTGGTGTCGAACGTGACCTCGACGACCTCGGTGTGGCCGGTCATCCCGGAGTTGACCTGGTCGCGGGTAGGGTTGACGCCCCAGCCGCCCATGTATCCACTGCGGGTGCCGACCACGCCGTGGAGTCGATCGAATAGCGGTTGTCGACTCCAGAACCCACCGCTTCCGAAGAAGACGGTCTCTGTGCGTGGCGTCACGACACGGGCATTTCAGGGTGGCCGGCGTTCCAGCGCTCGGCGGGGATGAAGCGGACCGAGAGGCTGTTGACACAGTGGCGCGTGTTCTTGGCCGTGAAGCGCTCACCGTGGAAGACGTGTCCGAGGTGGCCTTCGCAGTTGGCGCAGACGATTTCGACGCGACGGCCGTCGGCGTCCTTGAGGTGCTTCACCGCGCCCTCGACCTCGTCGTCGAAGCTCGGCCACCCGCACCCGCTGTCGAATTTGGCGCTGCTCGGGTAGAGGGGATTCTCGCAGCGGCGGCACACGAACATGCCGGCGCTCTTCTCTTTGTTGTATTCGCCAGTGAAGGGACGCTCGGTGCCCTTGTGGACGATGACGTGCTCTTCCTCGGGACTGAGCTCGCGCCAGTCGGCTTTATTGGTAGGGTTCACAGGTTTGTATTGGGTTTCAAAAACGGCGGGCGGGCTAGCTCGTCGACGGTAGTAACCCGGAGCGAACGCTCTAGGTTTGTTACGTGGTGTCTCAGGCTACACCAAACGTGCCACGCGCAAGCCCGCGTCCGCTAAATTTGCCGAGATGCAGCTAGACCTCCTCCGGCAGTCGATCACGGCGTTCGCGCGCGCGCTCGACAGCGGCTGGTCGTCCGGGCTCGAGCCCCTGTACGAGACCATTACCCACTGGCAGGCCCACTGGCCACCGCCGGACCAAGACGGCCTCTCCCCCACCCTCGACGCGTGTCTCAGCAACGGGCAGACGAGGGCGTTCTGGCAGGGGCATGCCTACTTTCCGAAGGAGGGTCTGCTGACCCTAGCTACGTTCTCGCCGTCGATGTTGACACTCGCCTTCGGGCGCCTATTCAATGAATCCGAAGATCTGGCGGCGCGCTATAGTGGCTTCGTGTTCTACCTCGACGAGGTCCTAGAAGAGTACCGACGCCACCAGCCCGTGCGGAGTCGCGGAATGATCGCGCACCACCACGACGACTACCGGGCGCCGAGTTTGTACTGCGCCTGTCGGTATCCCGCCACGCACGCCTACTTCGAGGCGGAAGTTTATCTTACCGCGCTGCGGGCCCTCCGCGCTCCGAACGTCGGCTCCGTCGCCGACGCAAGCCGGTTCGCTAAAAGCGTCAAAGTGGTGTGGACCTTCTTGCAGAAGGACGAGACTTTCGTCAAAACGCAGAACGAGCGTTTTGCGGCAACGCACAAAAACCCACTTCACAAAGCAGCCTACACCGGCGA
>JBGTKC010000014.1:0-9698 GCA_041744755.1 Saprospiraceae bacterium | reverse complement strand
GCTCACCATCGCCTCCGAGCGGTGGAGGTGTCGGTAGGCGGTTAAGTCAAATAGCATCAGGGCCGCGCCCTGCAGTAGGATGGACTTCCCGAAGCCCCGTAGGCGCTGGGGATTATCGACCCCGTCGAGCTTCGCGCGCTGAACCAGGTAGGCACCCCCGACCATGTACGCCACATCGAGACCGGCGTTGAAGAGCAATACCTTCTCCGTGCGGTGTAGGTCGGCGTAGGCTTTCTCGAAGGGGAGACTGGCGCGGCGGTCGCTACGTGCCGACCGGTGCCCGAGGAGCCCGAGCGTCAGGTTGACGGCTCCCCAGCCGGCGTTCATGAGGTGGAACTGTCGCAGCTCTTCATCGTCGCTCACCAGTGCGCCGACGCCGCCCACGAGGACGCCGGCCGCCCCCCAGCCCGAGAGCACCGTCATGGCCTCGGTCTTGCGGTCGAAGTGAAAGTCTGTCCAGGTGACCGGAGCGGTGGCGTTCTGGGCGGTGGCGCGGCCGGCGAGGAGGCTACCGAGACTGAGGGCGAGGGTACGGACGAGGGGGTGCATGCACGGGACAACACAGGAGAGGAGAGGCTGGATTACGGATCTAGCGTTACGCAAGGAGAGTGGTGAGCTTTCCTTAGTGAATCTTGCCAGCAGAAGATGAACTACAGTTGTTCGTGATCGACGACCTCTCTTCGAGAGGATAGGGATGCATTCCTTGGAGGGCGTTAGGTAACCACTACTTCCTCCACATTCGAACTTAATAAGTTTTGGCGGAAGCCGAACGCACATAAGATTGCCGTTCCAAGAGGTCGGTTCTGTGGGTAGGTGTTGGGAGCGAGATTGAAAGACGACTGGTTGGCGGTAACGTGGCGGGACGGCGGGAGTGGCATTTGGGGAAGGTAAGCCCAGCGCCTTCTGCGTGCGCCGACTTACATTCCTCCCTCCGATGCAACTACTCGCCGACCTACAGCCGCCTTATGAAATCCCCTTACTCAAGCGGATAATGGCCGATGTGGCCCTCCTCCTCCCGCCCCAACAGTCGGCCTGGATCGAACTCCTAAGACATGGCTTCCTAGCGACCGGCCTCACGCTACCAAAAGCTTACCTGGATCGCCTCAAGACCTTGGCCCAGACCGTCGGTGCCAACGAACTCCAGCGCCTCGGCGACCGCTGGATCGCAGGCATCCCCCAATTGCCGCGACTTACCCACGACGAGTACTACCGCCGTGTAGGGGAGTGGGAGTCGAGCATCGGCCAGGCAACCCTACTGCCGGCGGGGATCAATATCATTCGCGCCCTCGCGATCGCCAGGCCCATGGTGCCTGCCGCCGGACATGCGGCCGGCCTCGAGCAACTCGCTCAGTGGGCCGCGACTACCGTCCCCGGGGCGGGACCCCGCTCCACGGCCCTCACGTCGGCAGCGTTTCGGGCGCTGTCCGAGTTACCCGGCGTAGAAGGCGTGGCCGCGCTCGGGCGACTCCGGGGCACCATCACGCGCGCCTCCTTCCAACGCGTCATCGACAAGGAATTCGGACGCGCCGCTGCCGCACGTGGCGTCGACCCGGAGGCGCTCACCGAGACTACCGTCGCCGACTACGCCCTCCGCAATGGCGCCGTCGAGCAGACCTTCGACGCTTACAGCGTCAGGTTGCAGGTGGTAGAGCCCGGCAAGTCGACCCTTACCTGGCGCACGCCCGCAGGCAAGGACCAGCACTCCGTTCCTGCGGGCGTCAAGTCAAATCATGCAGAGGCCTTGGCGGAGCTTAAGGCGACCTCCAAGCGCCTGGATTCCGAAACTGCCGCACAGTCACGTCGCATCGAGGGCCTCTGGATGACGGAGCGGTCCTGGCCGGGGGCGGCCTTCGCCAAAACTTACCTCGCCCACGGTCTCCTCGGGTGGTTGGCCCGGCGTCTTGTCTGGAGCATCGCGGAGCCGGGGCACGAAGTCTCCCACGCGGCCGTATTCGCCGACGACGCCTGGCGAGATGCACACGGAGACGCAATCGACATCACACCCAATGCCACCATTCGCCTCTGGCACCCGGTCACCGCTACCCCCGGGGAGCGAGACGCCTGGGCGGCGTGGCTGACCCGCACTGGCTTCGCGCAGCCCTTCGTGCAGGTGCACCGCGTACTGCACCACCCCCAGGCTTCCGAGCGCGACAAGTCCTACACGGATGGGTTGCGCGGCAGACGTGCCCGGCAGTCCGCGCTCCGACGCGCCACCAGGACCCGGGGTTGGCAGATGGGATTTTTCGGGGGCTTCGACGGCGGCAGCGAGGGCGCCGCCACTCGTGCACTACCGGCGCTCGGGCTCTCGGTCGAGTTGGCGCTAAAGCCCTACGGGGAGGTAGCGCACAATGATATCGCCGACGGGCTCGAGGCCGGCAGCCTGGTCTTCTATCGGGAGGGCCGAACGCCTGTGGCGTTAGCCCAACTCCCTGCGCGGGTCTATTCTGAAGTGATCCGCGAGGCGAGTGCGCTCGTAGCTTAAGCAACCTGGTGGACGGATTGGTGTCCGTGTGTCACTTGTATCTGCGTCGGCGCACATCCAGCTTTCGCCAAAACTGCATGCGTTCAGCTTTCGCCAAAACTGCGTCGTCCAGATTTCGTCAACCCGCTTGCGACACGAGGTCCGCCGATTGCGGCCCTCACCCCACGCCCCCGCGCCACTCCACGCGGCTCGCGCCCCGCGGCCGGCCGGCCAGTTCATCCGCGATCCCCAACGCACAACGCTCTCTCGCCTCCCGCGTACGGGTTTTGCGGACACGCGTAATCAAAGTCCGCCGAGCGCCCGGGGAGAGGGCTTCGAAAGCCTGGCGGGCCTCCTGATCGTGTCGCAGCACACTCGCCAGCACCCGCGGTACCGGGATCCCGTGCGGCGCATCGTCCGGCGCCACCCGCATCATGACTGAGCTCCCGATGGTGAGTCGACAGCGCCGGCGCATGGTCTCGCCGGCGCTCACGAAGAAGACCTCGCCGCGGCGCCTGAGCGCAAGGTGGTCCGTGAAGCGGCCGTCGATGGTGACGATTAACCGCAGGCCCTGTCGGCCGCCGACGGACTCAGCGACGTCCGATGGGATGGGGAGGTAATGCGGTGCGCCGTTGCCGTCGAAGCGGGCTAGGTGGGAGGGGAAGGCGTGGGTCTGGAAGATCACCTGATCCAACGTCACAACACGACTCTAGTGGGCCTGCGAAGTGTCAAATCGCCGGAGCTAGCTCCCGCGCCCGCCGCGGCAGTGGTCCGACGCTTATCGGGAGGGCGACCACATCGAAGCCCCCATTCCTAGGCGCCTCCGCAAAGGCCGTCTCGCCGAACAGCCGCTCGCCTGGCGGTGGGACTAGCGTATGCGGGCTGTCGGCCGTAGGTTTTGGTGCACGCCGCAAACGGAGGGGATCTACCTTTTCTCTTAGGCGCTAGCGACCGAACCTTAATCCAAAACCCTGTAGTTGCGTGCAGGTACGGACAAGAGATCCGCTGCCCTCGTTACCGCCTTCCTCATCGCGGTCGATGGATTTGCCGAAGATGCCCAAATGTTCGACTTCGACTTCGACAACACAGAGTGGTACGAGCGTCCCTGGTGCTGCGTGGGCGTAGTGGTCTTCGTCGTCATCGTATTGCTGATCCTGCGGCGACCGAAGGAGTAAATTGAGGGTGAGGGTTCCGGCTGGGCTATGTATGTTTTCGGCATGAAAGCACGTCTTGCCTGCCTCTCGCTCCTGTTGCTTTCCGCGGCCTGGGCGGCGGCACAGGAGCCCACCGATAGCCTCGTGACCGGGGCGCTGCGCAACCCCGAAGACGAGGGCTTACCGTGGACCTACATCGTGCTCGTAGTCGTGCTCGTAGGTCTGTTTTTCCTATTGCGCCGCAGTCGCCGGGAATTGCCGTCGAAGCGGCAGCGGCGGTAGGTTAGCGCTGTGGCGGGCGGCCATCAGCGGCGCACCTCGAAGACGCCCTCGCCCTCGGTGGCGGCCATCAACTCACTCGTGACGCGAGCCACCTCGGCCTCGGGCGGCCCGGTCCAGCACCAGTCGAGTAGCTTGTCGACATCAGCCGAATCCCCCTGCGCTTCCAGCTCCACGGAGCCGTCGGGAAGGTTGCGCACGAAGCCCGTCAGGTCGAGCTTGCGAGCCTCCTGCTGGGCGCTCGCGCGGAAGAAGACCCCCTGGACGTTGCCGGTGATGGTGGCGTGGACGCGGGTTTGCATGGGGCGAAAGTAGGGCAGGGCGCTGCGCTAAAGAGGCGGCTTCGCCTAGATGGGCGCTACGCTAATCGGGTGGCTGCGCTTAAATGGGCTGTGCGACGGTGCTGTACTATCGTTCCCGCGGCGCTTACGCACCCCGTAACTGAACTGCCGCACCTCCGGCGCTGTCCCGCGGTCTACGCTCTCCTCGCATCCGAACGGCTCCATGTGCGTCTCCATGCCTCCATATAGCGGAGCGGCTCCATGTCAAATCCCGACCTGAGGGCGATGTCCCCGACGTAAGCCTCTGCGTACCTCCGCGGCCGCGGCGCCTCCTTGCTCATTTCCGCAAAGGCCGCAGGCTACCCTACTCACCTCCCCTCCGTATCATTGCCTCATGCAATCCGATGTCCTCATTATCGGCTCCGGGATCGCCGGGCTCTCTACGGCTATCCAGCTCGCCGACCTCCGGCCGGAGCTCTCGATCACGGTTTTGACGAAAGTCAATGAAGGCGAGTCCAACACGGCGTACGCGCAGGGCGGTGTCGCCGCCGTGTGGGACGTCGAGGTCGACAATTACGAAAAGCACATCGCCGATACACTCGATGCCGGGGACGGACTCTGCGACCTGGATATCGTCCGGATCGTCGTGGAGGAGGGTCCGGAGCGCGTCCGCGAAATCATCGAGTGGGGCGCGCGCTTCGACAAGAACAAGTCCGAGGACTACAACCTCGGGCGGGAGGGCGGCCACTCCGAGAACCGCATCCTCCACTACAAGGATCTCACGGGCTGGGAGATGCAACGGACGCTGTCGGCGCGCGCCGACGAGCACCCTAACATCACGATCCTCGAGCACTACTTCGCCGTGGACCTCATCACGCAGCACCACCTCGGACACGTGGTCACGAAGGTGACCCCCGACATCACCTGCTACGGGGCCTACGCGCTCAATAAGCAGACCTCGAAGATCGACCAGCTCCTGGCCAAGGTCACCGTCGTCGCGGCCGGAGGCTGCGGGCAGGTCTACCGCGCGACCACCAACCCCGTGATCGCGACCGGCGACGGCATCGCGATGGCCTACCGCGCGAAAGCCAGGATCGAGAACATGGAGTTCGTGCAGTTCCACCCGACCTCCCTCTACAACCCCGCTGCAATCAGCAGCGTCCAGGCGTTCCTGGTCTCGGAGGCCGTCCGCGGCGAGGGCGCCGTCCTAAAGACCCGCGAGGGCGAGGAGTTCATGCACAAGTACGACGAGCGCGGGAGCCTCGCCCCGCGTGACATCGTAGCCCGCGCCATCGACAAGGAGATGAAGGAGCGCGGGGAGGAGTGTATGTTCCTCGATTGTCGACACATCGACGAGGTGCACTTCAGGGCGCACTTCCCGACCATCCTCGACAAGTGCCTCTCGATCGGGATCGACCCGGCCAGGGACATGATCCCGGTCACGCCCGCCTGTCACTACATGTGCGGCGGGATTCGCGTGGACGAGATCGGGCGCTCGAGCATCCAGCGGATGTATGCCTGCGGGGAGTGTACCTCCACAGGACTCCACGGCGCCAACCGCCTGGCGAGCAACTCTCTACTCGAGGCCATGGTGTTCGCCAAGCGCATCGCCACAGACGTGGCCGCGCGGATCAATTCGCTCGACGCCTACGGCGACATCCCCGGGTGGGACGCCGACGGTACCTCCGACCCGCGCGAGCTCGTCCTCATCACGCAGAGTCAGAAGGAGCTCAAGGACATTATGAGCGCCTACGTCGGTATCGTGCGTACGGACGTGCGACTGGCGCGCGCCCTGCGGCGCATCGCGGTGTTGCACAAGGAGACCGAGGCCCTTTACGCCAATACGAGCCTCTCGAGCCAGCTGTGCGAGTTACGCAACTTGATTACAATCGGCTACCTCGTCACGCACATGGCCGCGATGCGCAACGAGAGCCGCGGCCTTCACTTCAACACGGATTATCCCGACAAGCTGCCATTTGCGGAGGAGCACCTCGTCTGATTCGTAAATGCTCCACCTGTGGCTCGGGAAGCGCCGCCAGCGCATGGACCCTACTCGTCGTAGCTCAGCGCCACCGCCTCCGTGGTCGGGTGCGCCTGGCAGGTGAGGCAATAGCCTTGGGCGACCTCGTCGGGGTCGAGGGCGTGGTTGACGTCCATCTTGACCTCGCCGCTGGTGACTTTCGCGATGCAGGTTGAGCAGGCGCCGGAAGTGCAGGAGTAGGGCGGGTTGAGGCCCATGCCGACGAGGGTCTCCAGGATGGTCTTTCCGGAGGCGACGCTGATGTCGTGGAGCTTGCCGTCGAGGGTGACAGCGACGCGGGCGTCGGCGGTGCCGGTGATGCGGTCGGCCTCGGCGACGGGGGCGACCACGAAGCGCTCGGTGTGGATGCGGCGGTCTTCGACGCCGCGACGGAGCAGCTCCTTCTCGACGGTGTCGATGAGGCCTCCCGGGCCGCAAATGTAGTAGGCGCTCTCGGCGGTCCGCAGCTCGTGGTCGGCGAGAAAGAGCCCGAGCTCCTGAGCGTCGACCCGGCCGACGCGGCCTTCCCAGGTGGGTTTGGTTTTGCCGAAAAGGCCCCCCAGCCCACTTGCCTTCTTACGGGCGGGTTGACTGAGGACGTGGTTGACGGTGAACTGGCCCCTGTACTCCCGGGCCATTGTGTCGAGTTCTTCGCGGAAGATGATCGTATCCTCGGCGCGGTTGCCGTAGAGGAGGTGGACGGCGCTGCCGGTCTCGTCGGCGAGGACCTTGCGCGCGATGCTCATCAGGGGCGTGATCCCGGAGCCGGCGCCGATGAGGTAGTAGGTCTTGCGCTGCGACGGCTCGGTTTTTGCTAAGAACTTACCGTCCGGCGGCATGACGGCTAGGGTGTCCCCGGCATTCAACTCGTCCAACAAGTAGTTGGAAACCTTACCGCCATCCAGGCGCTTGACGCAGAAGCCCATCGGGCGCTCATCGGGACTGGTGCACAGGCTGTAGGCGCGACGCTCCTCCTGGCCGTCGAGCTCAATCTTGAGGGTTAGGTACTGGCCGGCGTGGAAGGCGAAGGCCTCGAGGCCTTCGGTATCCAGGTAGATGACGCTGGCATCGGGGGTCTGGGCGGTTTTATCGGCGACGGCTAGGTCGTAGAACTGATTCGACATAAATTAGGGGCGGATTTACGCTGCGGGGCTCGGACCCCGTCTCGGAGAACAGCGCCAGAACACCAAAGTACAAAGCATGTTGCGCGATTTACGATACTTGTTCGCCTACACCCTGCCGCTGTCGGCCGTGGTAGCCCTGTATATGTTGGGTACCTGGAGCTTCGCCACCCTCATCTATGCCTTCGGGATCATCCCGATCTTGGACCAGGCCATCAGCCAGCAGCGCGCCAATGAGAGCGGCGAGGAGGTCGGCGAGCGCCAGCTCGTCAATCGCTTCTTCGACTGGCTACTCTACCTCAACGTGCCGTTGCTCTGGGCCATCGTCGGGTACTTCCTCTTCACCGTGGCCTACGTCCCGCTCGAGACCTACGAGCTGGTGGGCCTCACGCTCTCCGTCGGGATTGTGGCCGGGAGTCTCGGGATTAATGTCGCGCACGAACTCGGCCACCGCGGGGAGCGCTTCGAACAGTGGCTCTCGCAGGCGCTGCTGCTTCCCACTCTCTACATGCACTTCTTCGTGGAGCACAACCGCGGCCACCACAAGCACGTAGCTACGCCGCTCGACCCGGCTACCTCGCGCAAGGGGGAGCTCCTCTACACCTTCTGGGTCCGGAGCGTGGTTGGCGGCTACCTGAATGCCTGGGGCTTAGAGCAGGAGCGCCTCTCCCACGACGGGCGCAGCTGGATGTCTCTCGATAACCAGATGATCCGGTTTACGCTAATCGAGGCGGCGCTCCTGACGTCGATCGCGCTGGCATTCGGTCACGTGGCGCTGGGCTTCTTCTTAGGACAGGCCGTAGTGGGGTTCCTGCTGCTGGAGAGCGTCAACTATGTGGAGCACTACGGCCTCCAGCGGCAGCAGCTCCCGAGCGGCCGCTACGAGCCCGTCACCCCGCGACACTCGTGGAACTCGGAGCACGAGGTGGGGCGCATCGTCCTGTACGAACTCACGCGTCACGCCGACCACCACTTCAAATCCAACCGTCCGTACCAGGCCTTACGCTACCTACCCGAAAGCCCGGAGCTCCCGGCCGGCTACCCAGCTAGCATCCTGATGGCTTTAGTGCCGCCGGTGTGGTTCTCGGTCATGGACAAGCGTGTGCCGGAGGTGCCACAGTTGGCGGCTTAGTAGGCGGCAAAGTCCCCTGATGTAGAAGGCCCGCTACACGGGTGTGCAACGGGCCTTCGTAGAGTGATTAGAGTGTTGGGAGCCCCTAGTCGTTACGGCCAGGGGTGACGGCGCGCTTGGCGGCTCGCGCGGCTTTTTTCGCGGCGCGGCCACTGGCCTTGGCAGCTTTAACCGTACCTCGCTTCGTCGCTCTAGCGGCCTTCTTGGCGGTGCGGCCGGTGGCGTTCGCGGCTTTGACAACCCCGTTGCCGGTCGCATCGGCGGCGTTATCGAGGTCGTCCCCAACTTCGTCTGCAACCTCGACAGTCTTATCCTTCGTGGCGGAAGCAGCTTTCTCGACACCGTTTTCGGTGGCATTAGCGGCCTTCACGGTGCCGTTTTTCGTAGCCTTCGCAACGTCCTTGCTCTCGTCAACGACGGCGTCTTTGCCGTCGGACAGCGCATCCCCGGTGGCGTCGGCAGCTTTCTCGAGTCCGTTCCCGGTGGCTTTGGCGGCCTTCACAGTACCGCCTTTGGTGGCCTTGGCGGCATGTTCGGTCGCGTCGACGGCCTTCTCGAAGCCGTTCTCGGTGGCATCGGCGGCTTTCTCGAGACCGTTCTCGGTCGCGTTCGCAGCTTTGACGGTGCCGTTCTTAGTGGCTTGTGCGGCTTCTTGAGTTTTCTCGCTCGGGGTTGACTGCGCGGTGGCAGTGAGGACGAAGGCGCTGATAGCGAGCGAGGTTAAAATTACTTTGGTCATGCTAGTTGGGTTTGGAGAATGGGATGTTGAATCGCGCGCTCAGGTTCGGTAAGGGGATATGGATTAACATCTCTAAGGGATGCCGCCTTTACAGTACCGCGGCAAACCCCTAACCTACATCCGCGCGAAGCTTCTCGCGCCGTCACCGGCCGAGGTGGATACTGCAGCCGACGACCCAAGCGGTAACCACTAACCCCAAAAAGCGAAGGGCCTGCTGCACGATCGTGAGGCAGGCCCTTCCGGGTATACTTAGTGCAAACTCTAAGAATCTTATTGATTCCCGTCGGGAGTCACGGCGCCTTTGGTGGCTTTAGCGGCCTTTTTGACGGTGCGACCAGTCGCGTTAGCGGCTTTCACGGTGCCGTTCGTAGTGGCTTTGGCGGCCTTTACGACGCCGTCCTCAGTAGCTTCGGCAGCGTCCTCGAGGCCTTCCTCGGTGGCATTGGCAGCTTTCACAGTGCCATTTTTGGTAGCCTGCGCAGCAGCGTCTTCGGTCTCTTCTACGATCGTG
>JBGTKC010000013.1:0-11685 GCA_041744755.1 Saprospiraceae bacterium | reverse complement strand
AAGAGCTCACCAAGGACTCTTGGACGCTCGCCAACCTGGAGGGCGGCGCTGCGGATGCGGCGTCCGGTGAGAAGATGCCCTCGCTCACCTTTATGGAGAGCGGCCGCGTGACGGGATTCACGGGCTGCAATCCGTTTTCGGGGACGTACACCCTCGAGGACGGCCTGCGCCTTCGCTTCAGCGACCTCGCCGTCGGCCTGTCGGCCTGCCCGGCCTCAGAGACGGAGCGCGCCTTCCTGGACGCCGTCAACGCCACCGACAACTTCACCGTCAATAAAGGCGTACTGTCACTCAATGTCGCCCGGCGTGCACCTCTAGCCACCTTTAAGCGCGACAAATAGACCTTCCGGGTCCACCGCTAACCTTAACCTCCGTATTTACTCCCCATGCCTACCCACACCTGCCAAGCCGACATTAACGCGCCCATTCAAGACGTCTGGACCCGCTTCACCGAGCCCGACCACGTCACCAACTGGTACCACGCCAACGACGAGTGGCACGCCCCGCGCGCCAGCAATGACCTGCGCGTCGGTGGCGAGTTCGAGATCCGCATGGAGGCCAAGGACGCGTCCACGGGATTTGATTTCACGGGCACCTACACTGAGGTTGACGAGCCGAACAAGATCGCCTACGAGATTGCCGACGGCCGCATCGTAGACATCGACTTCTCGGAGGAGGACGGCGTAACCACGGTCACCGAATCGTTCGAGGCCGAGGACGAGAACTCGGGTGTCCAACAGCGGGATGGCTGGCAGGCGATACTGGACAACTTTAAGAAGTACTGCGAAGACGGCGAGTAGCGGCGGTGATGTGAGGTCGGGTTCCACGAGCGGGGCGCTGGTTTCGTCCGGGAACTCGTCCGATCCAGGCCCGACATGCGGGAGTATTACTTGGTAGTGAGTTGAAGGGTGGCCGGCGGCAAACCCGGACTCGTAGCCGTGAGCCCGATCGCGCCGGCCTCGCCGGTGGACTGCACGATGACCAAGGCGCGCCCGCGCCAGGCCTTGCGTTGGTTGCCGACCGAGCTCTCGAGACTCCGCGGATCGGCGTTGCCCACGGCGACAATGCGTCCCGGGCCCGTAAGCGCAAAGGAGAGCTGTTGATCGGCCGTCGGCAGACGCGTGCCGGCGGCATCTGTGATCTCGACCGTCACGTAGCTGAGGTCATTGCCGTCTGCCTCGATGACCTTCCGATCTGCGGTGAGCTTGAGGCCAGTGGCGGCCTTAGCGGTCTGGAGTTGCGCGCTGCTCACCCGCTTGCCTCCGCGGTAGCCGACGGCTTCGAGCTTGCCGGCGGCGTACGGCACGTCGAAACGCGCCCGGTAAGCCTCCGCCACGCCGGTCGGCTTGCGACCGAGCGAGCGGCCGTCCAGCAGCAGCTCTACCTCCTCACACGAGGAGTAAGCCTCCACCCTCAGGGTCTTGCCCTCTTGCCCGGGCCAGGTCCAGTGGTCCACCACATCATCCCAGTTCCACTTCGACCAGCTCGCCAACTCGGCGTTGACCTCCGGGAACGAAGGCGTCGGGGCGTGCACGAAGACCGACACCTGGTCCGCCTTCCAGAGCGCGTCGCGGTAGTAGGACTGCGGCCGCTTCCAGCCACAGATGTCGAAATCGCCGTTGTAGGCCAGGTTCCAGGGAAAGAACGCAGCCGTCTGCGGGTAGCCGAGCCAGCCGATCGAGGCCTCGCCGAGGTAGTCCCACGCCGTCCAGACGAAGTCGCCTAGGACGTAGGGCTTGTCGAGCGCCGTCTGCCAGGCCGCGAAGGCCTCGATCGGGTAGCTCTCCGACTGGTACATGATACGCGCGGGGAGGCGCTCGTGGTCGTAGCCAAATACATCACTGCGGCCGTGGTCGCCGCCCGATTCGTAGTTGTAGCCCGCCACGTCGACGGCCGCGAAGAAGGGGTCTTTATCATTCGAGAGCCCGTTGACGCCCGTGGTCACGAGCCGCGTCGGGTCGAGCGCGCGCACGAAGCCCGCCAGTTCGCGCGCGGTAGCGGCCCCCTCGGCGCTGGCGCGCTCGGGCACCTCGTTGCCGATGCTCCACATGATTACCGAAGGGTGGTTGCGGTCGCGGCGCACCATCGTCCCGAGGTCGTGCGCCCAGTTGGCGTCGAAGTCGAGGCTGTAGTCCTCCGGGTTTTTCGGGACGCGCCACATGTCGAAGGCCTCGTCGATGACGAGCATCCCGAGGCGATCGCAGACGGCCAGCAGGTAGGGGCTCGGCGGATTGTGCGCCAGTCGCAGGGCGTTGAATCCGGCGGCTTTCAGCAGCTCGATCTTGCGCTCCTCGGCGCGGTCCAGGGCGCGTGCCCCGAGCGGTCCGTTGTCGTGGTGGATGCAACCGCCCTTGAGCTCGAGGGTTTTCCCGTTAAGGGCAAAACCGCCCTCGACACTCACGCCAATCGTCCGGATCCCGAAGGCAGTCCGCTGCTCGTCGACGACCTCGCCCGCCACCGACAGGCGCGTCACGAGCGTGTACAGCGATGGTTGCTCGACGGACCAGCGCTGCGGCTTCGGAACTTGCAAAGTCTGCTTGACTTGTAGCTCCAGTCCGGTCGCAGGATTGCGCTGTTCGACGACGAGCTTACCGTCCGGGCCGAGCACCTGCGTATGCACTTCGTACGTAGAGCCCTGGCTGATCACCTCGGTCACCGCCTCGACGGTAGCCGCCTGCTCGGTGACCGTAGGCGTGGTCACGCTGACGCCCCAGGGCGCGATCCGCTGCTCGTCGTCGACCTCGAGCCAGACGTGGCGGTAGATGCCGGAACCGGAGTACCAGCGGCTGTTCTCCCCGAGGTTGGTGCACTTCACCGCGAGTACGTTGTCGCCGTCGGGCCGGAGGTGGGGCGTGAGGTCGAGCCGAAAACTCGTGTAGCCGTAGCGTTGCTGCCCGACCTGCTGGCCGTTGAGCCAGACGCGCGCATTGCGGTAGACGCCGTCGAAAAGCACCTCGACGTGCTTGCCGCGCTGCGCCTCCGTGAGCCGGAAGTGTTTGCGGTACCAGCCCGTGCCCCCGGCCGTAAAGCCGCCGTTGACCTGGCTCTCCGCCGCCGCCGAGTAGGGCGAGTCCGTACCCGGGATATTGTCCTGGCTCCAGTCGTGCGGCACCTGCACCGCCTGCATTCGACTTTCGTCAAAACCTACTGCCTCGGCCCCTTGTGCCCCCCCGCGCTGGAAGAGCCAATCGGCGTCGAAGGGGACGGGGGCAAACGCACCTGCGGCTTGCGCCAAAACCGATGATGCCGCGGCCCACAGGCCTAGGCAAAGTGAAGTGACTAAAAAGAGGCGCATCAAAGAGATTTAGAAGAACATAACGCATTCAAACCTTCGGCTAGCCGAAACTACTCGAGCACCACGCGCCCCTGCGTCCCGTCGGAGAGCCGCAGGAGATAGACACCAGGCGTCAGACCTTCGAGCGATAGGCTTTGCCCTTCGACACGATCGTTGAGGACCTCCCGGCCGGTCACGTCGAAGACGCGGTAGCGCAGTCCGTCGATGTCGTCGCGGTCGAGGGAGAGCGAGCGCTGGGTAGGGTTCGGGAAGAACAGGTTGGTCGGGGCGTCCGCCGCTGTCTCGGTCGTGATGGCTGCTGCTGTTGGCACCGCGATGGAGGCTGTGGCTGGCGTCGCGACGGACGCTGCGGCTAACGTCGCGGCCTCTTCCGCGGCCGACGTCGCGACAGCCGCTGTGGCTGGCTCGCAGGTCAGCGAGACGTCGTCGATCCACGCAAACGTGGGTGCGCTATCGCAGTAGAGGAAGATCTCCGCGGTAGTTGCCGCCGGACCGGTCGTGAAGGTCACGTTGACGGGCACGAAGGCGAACTTCGTGTCGTCCACCGCGCGCGACTCCTCTGGCTTGCCGTGGTTCTTGACGCCAACGTAGACGTCGGAGCCGCCATTCTCGTAATTGTAGACCTTGAAATCGGCCGAATACACCGTGTTTGGCGAAAGCCCTTTCACCACCTGGTAGAGGTACGCCCAGTTGCCGCCGACGTAGCCGGAGGAGTTACCGCTCACCTTAAGGTCGCGGGAGACACCGCCCTGCCCGTTCCCGCCCACGACGAGGGCCCAGGGCGAGAGGCCTCCAGCGGTTGACTCGAAGCTCGGATTGGCGACGAAGTTGCCGCCACATTCATCGAGTTCCCCGGTGAAACGCAGGACCGTGAGCGACACTTTCGGCAGAGTTAGCGCCAGTGGCCCGCCGGTCACGACTACGTCTGTACCGGGGCGGTAGGTCGGGTTTAGGTCCGCAGCGCCGGTGCCGCGGAAGACTTGTCGCTTAGCGACTGCGCCCGGGGTGTAGCCCGTCAGGTTGAGTTCGACCGCGGTACGGGTGGTTGCTTTGTTGAGCAAAAAGACCGTAAGGTTCTGGCCGGTTTTGTCTCGGGAGGCGAAGGCGCGCACGACGCTCGTGCCCTCGGCGCCGACCATGAGGTCGAGCGTCTCCTGGGTGAGGATCTTGATGGCCACGCCGCCTGGATTGAGGCCGTTGAATTTAGAAAGCAGGTCGGTGGCCTGCGCGATCGGCTCGTCGTTGTTGATCCACCGCGTGGCCCAGTACTGCGAGAAGGCTACCCGCGGATCCTGCGCCAGTTGGGCCATGAGGTCGAAGTTGGCGAGGCTCTGCCCGAGGTTGTTGCCGAGGTCCCAGGGCTTGACCGCCCCCGTCACCTCTGGCGAGTAGCCGTAAGCCGAGAACTCGGTCATCGCGATGAAGAGCCGTTCGCGGTCACGCTGATTCGCCACGGCCTGGATGGCGCGCTCGGCGGCACCGACGACGGCCAGGGGCGAGATGGCTGTGGTGCGGTACTGGTCGTACGTCTCGAACCCGTAGCACGGATAGGTGTGCACGTCGAGGAAGTCGACGTACGGTGCGCAGGTTGCGAGCGCCTCGTTAAAATCCTCGAAGCGCTCGCCGTTGATCCCAATTTTAATGCTCGGGTCGACGGCCTTCATGGCCTGCGCGAAAGCGGCTGCGTCCTGGCCGTACTTGACGTAACCTGGGTTGGCCCCGCCGTAGCCCGCCGGGAGGTAGGTCTCGTTGCCGAGCGACCAGTACTTGACGCCGTAGCCCTTGGTGACGTTGGCGTAGCGGACCCACTCCACCGCCATCTTGAGGGCCTGCTGGTAGCTAAGCGAGGTGCCCCCTGGTGCGGCCGGCAGGTAGATCCCGTCGAAGGCCACGACGATGACAGGCTCCGCGCCGGCGCGCCGGCAGTCGGCCATAAACTGGTCGAAGTCGTAGTTGGGCCGCGCCCAGGTATTGGTGGACAGGTTCCAGATCGCCGGAAAGCCCGCGGGGAAGTCCTGCGGGCTCACGCGGTTCAGCGAGGAGGTCGACGGATTATTATAGGGCGGCTGCGCCCAGGTGTACACGTCCGACTTCTCGCCCCCCGGGAAGCGCAGGAATTTCAGTCCCGCCTCCTGGAAGGCCGCGGCCAGTGGCCGGGCCCCGGCGGGCCGGTTGGCCTGGTCATCGACGAGGGTGTTGCAATTGGCTCCGAACGGGTCGTCGCCCACGTCGTGGAGTACGGACGTGGCCGTGATCGTGATGCGTTGTTGCGCCTGAAGCGCCGTCGCGGCCACCGTGCAGGACGCGAGGATTAAGATTCGGAAGAGTTGAAGGTAGTTCTGACGCATGGTGAAGCCGGTCTTTATTTCTTCAATAAATTGGTCAACTCCCGGGAAGCGTTATCACAAAGCTCTACAATCATTATGATTGAGAGTGAGAATAATTTATAACCTTTTGGGGGTAAATGTGTCGAGTGCCTAATAAATGCGCGCTTTCGGAGGGAAGGGCGTGGAGTTGTGTCTGAAGAGAAGTTTAAACAGGACAATTCGGAGGATGGGGATGGCTTTCCGGGTTTTGTGCGGTTATAATGTGCTCCCAGTGCGGAATAAATACGATTCCTTAATTAGTATAGATAAGGGAGAGCTTTGTTATGATAGCAAATGATCTGTAGGGGGCCGGACCCATGCTATATTTGCATGTTTTGGCGAAAGCCGTAGTGCATAGCCGCTGTGTGAGAAAGTAAATCACGAGGGAGGTAATCGTCGAATAAATTCAGGGTTATAGCAGCGCCACGCACGCCATGCGGCCACCCCGATTCCCGCGAGAAAGCTGTTGGGAGGTACTAAGCTTACCCCGAAGCCGCATGGCGCGCGTTGCTCACACGTAGGCTGAGATTTATCCGGGTCCGCTCCTTCAAGACACCAGCCCTCACCTCCGCTCCCACCGCAACTCCCGCCGATACCGCCGCAGCTCCGTCTCCGCGTCGATGAGTACGAACTCCACGCCCATCACCTCAGCAAAATCAGCCAGCTGATCAACCTTTAAATTCTGGCTAAAGCAGGTGTGGTGCGCGCCCCCACCATAAATCCAGGCCGCTGCCGCCGTCGGCAAATCGGGGTGCGGTTGCCAGAGAACCCGGGCAACGGGAAGGTTTGGCATTTCCTCAGGGGCCACCACCGCGGTGACGGTGTTGACCAACATCCGGAAGTGCGTCCCCATGTCGACGACGCTCGCATTGAGCGCCTCACCGGCGGCACCGTCAAACACGAGTCGCACGGGATCTTCCTTGCCGCCGATCCCGAGCGGGTGCACCTCGCACCGAACCTCGCCGCCCGCGATCGACGGACAGATCTCCAGCATGTGCGCCCCGAGACAGGCCATCCCGTCGGGGTCGAAGTGGTAGGTGTAGTCCTCCATGAAGCTGTTGCCCCCCGGCAAACCCGCCGCCATCGCCTTCATCGTGCGCACGAGCGCGGCCGTCTTCCAGTCGCCCTCGGCCCCGAAACCGTAGCCGTCCGCCATCAGCCGCTGCGTCGCAATGCCCGGTAGCTGGCGCATCCCGTGCAGATCCTCGAAGGTGTTGGTGAAGGCGGCGTAGCCGTGCTCGTCCAAGAATCCCCGCAGACCGAGTTCAATCCGGGCGGCCTCCACGAGGCTCGCGCGTGCGGCCCCGTCGGCGCGCAGCGAGGGTTGCACCACGTACGTCGCGGCGTATTCGTCCATCAAGGTATCGACGTCGGCCTCGGAAATGCTGGCGATCCAGTCCGTGAGAGTTCCCACACCGTAGCCGTCGACGGTGTAGCCAAAAGCCAGTTGCGCGGCCACTTTGTCGCCCTCGGTGACGGCCACGCTGCGCATGTTGTCCCCGAAACGCGCCACTCGCAAATTCCGGCTCGCGTCCACGCCAATTGCGACGCGGGCCCAGTCGCCGACGGCCTCGATCGTCGCGTCCGCCTGCCAGTGCCCCACCACCACTTTTCGCACCAGCCCCATCCTCGTGGCCAAATGCCCGAACTCCCGCCCGCCGTGCGCGCTCTGGTTGAGGTTCATAAAATCCATGTCGATCGTCTCCCACGGGATGTCGCGGTTGAACTGCGTGTGGAGGTGCAGCATCGGTTTGGCGAGGATGCCGAGTCCGGCGATCCACATTTTCGCCGGCGAAAAGGTGTGCATCCAGGCGATCAGCCCGAGGCAATCGTCGTCGTCGTTGGCGGCCTTGCAGAGCGTGCGGATGGCCTCGGCGGTGGTGACGGTCGGGCGGCAGACCACTTCCACCGGGATACGCGCCTCGGTTTGGTAGGCGCGCGCGATGGCTTGCGAGTGCTCGGCCACGCGGGCCAGCACGTCGGGACCGTACAAATGCTGGCTGCCGGTCACGAGCCAGAGGGATTTCTGCGGGGTGTTCATCGGTCGTTGTTTTCCTGGCCGTAGTAGGCATCTGCGCCGTGTTTGCGGGCGAAGTGTTTGTGGATCAGTGCGGCTTCGAGCGTCGGACCCTGCGGATTGATGGTTCGCGTGAGGAAGGCCAGCTTGGCGAGTTCCTCGCAGACGGCGCTGCGGTAGACGGCCTCGGCGACGGTCGCGCCCCAGGTGAACGGACCGTGGCCGGCGACGAGGATCATCCCGGTGGCGCGGTAGTCGAGTCGCCGCTCCGCGAGGCAGTCGACGATCTGGGCGCCGGTGTTGCGCTCGTAGTCGGTTTCGATGTCGGCTTTCGCCAAAACCCGCGCGCACGGCACGTCCACCGCAAGGTGATCGGCGTGCGTGGTCCCGAGGATCGGCAGGTCGAGCCTACTCTGCGCCCAGGCCGTCGCGTAGGTCGAGTGTGTGTGCACGACGCCCCCGATCTCGTCCCACGCCCGGTACAGCGCCGCGTGCGTGGCCGTATCGGAAGACGGCCGTAGGTCGCCGTGTATCCGCTCGCCCTCCAGGTCGCACACCACCATGTCACTGGCCTGCAGCTTGTCGTACGCCACGCCACTCGGCTTGATCGCGAAGCAGCCAGCCGCCCGGTCTACCGCGCTCGCATTCCCGAAGGTGAACAACACGAGCCCCAGCTGCGGCAGCTGTCTGTTGGCCTCGAAGGCCTCTTCTTGGAGGGCGGTGTAGGGCTTGTGCATGGCTTGGGGTTTGGCTTAATTCAGTCCGACTGATCAAAAGACCATCTGTCTGTTGGCTTTTGGTCGAGGTAGACGGGGGCTGTACCAACGCGCCTGCGGCGGGCCCAACGCAAAGGCGCGGAGGCCGCGAAGGCACGCGGAGGCCGCACGACCGCTGATGAAGGAGGCCGCTCCGCAGCCAGGAAGGCGCGAAGCTGGACGCTCGCTTAGTAAGGCACGGTCGCGGTTCAGATGCGAAGGTTTCCGTTGACCGGCGTTTAGCTTGGCTAATCTCCATAAGCACTGTCTGATCCACGCAGACCTCCGGCCTGCCGGAAACATACGTCGGGCCCGCAGCAGGCCGGAGGTCTGCAGGTGGACCAGCCCGGGCTTCAGCCCGGTAGTATCAGCCCTCACCAGCCCCGCCGCTGCGTAAATCGAGGTCATCATTTGGATTGAGCAGGTGTCGGTACAAAGGTGTCCACCTGAGTATTGCCGTCATGTTGCGTGAGGCCGCGCTCCGTATACCCCTCCACCGCCCGCGCCAGCGACAGGTACTTGCGGTAGCCCTTTGAATAGGCCGCCACCCGATCCACGTCCGGTGTGTACGTCGCGCTGTACCCAGCCTCCATCACAGCGGCAGCCTCCGCGACACTCGGATACACCCCGGCAGCCGTCGCCCCGAACATGGCCGCCCCGAGCGCACAGGCTTGCTCCGCGGCCGTCACACGAATAGGCAAATCCAGCACATCTGCCATGACCTGCATCACGAAGGGCGACTTCTGCGCCACGCCCCCGAGCGCCACGACGCCCTCGACCGGATAGCCACCACTGCGCAGTCGCTCGACGATGGCGCGGGCGCCGTAGCAAGACGCTTCGACGAGCGCCCGGAACACCCGTGGCGCATCGCTGCCGAGGTTGAGGCCTGCGATCGCGCCCTGAAGGCGTTGATTGGCGTCTGGCGTCCGTCGACCGTTGATCCAGTCGACGGCCACCTCGCCTCCGCCGCCAATGGGGAGGCGCTCGGCGGCGGCGCTCAGGGCCGGTAGCGTCGCGTCCATCATTTGTTGGCGTAGGCGGTCGCGGTCTGTCGCACTCATCCACGTGGCCTCGCGCAGGACGTTCTCCAGCGGCCAGTTAACGAGTCGCTCGAACCAGGCGTACAAGTCGCCAAACGCCGATTGTCCGGCCTCCAATCCTAGCAAGCCCGGAAGCACTGAACCGTCTACCTGTCCGCAGATGCCTGGCACGAGTTGCTCTTCTATCCCGGCGTCGGCCACGAGGATGTCGCAGGTCGAAGTTCCCATGATCTTGGCCAACTGCCGCGGCTGCGCGCCCGCTCCCACAGCCCCGATATGCGCGTCGAAGGCCCCGACGGCCACGGTGACCCGCTCGTGCAAGCCCAGTCGCGTGGCCCAATCCGCAGAGAGGGTACCGGCGGCCTCGTCGGTGGTGTAGGTCTCGGTGTAGAGGCGGTCGCGCAGTCCCACGAGTCGCGGATCGAGCGCTGCGAGGAAGTCGTCCGGCGGGAGCCCACTCCAACTCGGGTGCCAGAGGGCCTTGTGACCCGCGGCGCAGCGGCTGCGGCGCATCGTGCGCACGTCAGTGCCGCCCGTGAGTAGGTACGGCACCCAGTCGCAGTGCTCTACCCAACTGTAGGTTGCTGCCCAAACCTCGGCGTCCTCCCGTGCGAGGTGTAAGACTTTCGCCCAAAACCATTCCGCCGAGTAGATGCCGCCGGAGTACTTGAGGTAATTGGGCTCGTGCTGCGCGCAAAACGCATTGATCTCCTCTGCTTCAGCGACGCCAGTGTGGTCCTTCCAGAGGAAGAACATCGCATTAGGGTTGTCGGCAAACCCCGGGAGCATAGCTAGGGGCGTGCCCTGTGCATCGACGGCCACGGGCGTCGACCCGGTCGTATCCACACCAATCGCCACGACGGCCGCGCGCACCTCCAGCGTCACGGCGTCGAGGACGGCGCGGACGCAGGTCTCGAGCGCCTCGACGTAGTCGAGCGGGTGTTGCCGGTACTGGCTCGCGACAGGGTTGCAGTAGGCGCCCGTTGCCCAGCGCGGGTAATGGGCCACGGCCGAGGCGAGTTCTGTGCCATCCGCGTTACGCACCAGCAGCGCCCGCACCGAGTCGGAGCCGAAATCTAGGCCGATGGAGTAGGTGTGGGTGGGCATGCGCGACGTTGGGCTAGAACAAAGGTATAAAATACCTTATTGGCTTACTGGGGGCGCCTGCGGCGGGCTCAGCTCGAAGACGCGAAGGGACGTGAAGAGCGTGGCGGCTTTGCCGGCGTGAGAAAGGCGAATGCTGCACGTTTTAAGGGCACGAAACCCGTCTCATTCACTCCTTCGTCAGGTAGAAGGACAGGTTGAACTTCTTCGGATTTCGGTACTGCGCTTTGTCGAAGGCGTAGTAGTGGGCACCGCGCCGCGAGGCCGACCTATCTTTCTCGGGGAGCTGTTGGAGGATGCCGGTGGCGAGGATCTTCTTGCGGAAGTTGCTCGCGTCGAGGCGCATGCTGAAGAGCGCTTCGTAAAAGGACTGCAACTCGCGCATCGTGAATCTCGCCGGGAGGAGTTCGCGACCGGTCGGGCGCGAGAGCGCGATCTCGCGGAGGCGCTCGAGCGCGGAGGCAATCATGGCGTCGTGGTCGAAGATCAGTGCGGGGAGTTCGTCGACGCGCGACCAGACGGCGCGGTGGTGCTCGGTGCGGGCCACGTGATTAGCGTCCACCTTGATGAAAGCGCTGTAGACGATGGAGATGACGCGCGCGCCGGGATCGCGCTCGACAGCACCAAAGGTGCGCACCTGATCCAGGGCCACGTCTTCGAGGCCAGTAAGCTCGCGCAACACGCGTCCGGCGGTGGCTTCCACGCCCTCGCCGTCGTTAACGAAGCCGCCCATGAGCGACCAGGTCCCCTGTCCGGGCTCGAAACGCCGCTGTACGAGGAGCACCTTGAGTTCGGTGCCGAAGAACCCGAAGATGACGCAGTCGACCGCGACCGGGAATTGCGCAACGGGGTAGGTGGGCATACCCGTAAAGAAGGGTGGTTCGGTGGAGAGGTTGGTTGTTTGGTTGATTAGTTTCTACCACGAACCGGGACGGCCACGTGCCAAGCTAGCGTGGAGGTCTCTCGTCGGACGCATGGCATAGCAATAGTCAGGCGGCAGGCAATCCGATGCCCGTGCCCCGGGTTTTGCCGAAATCGAAGATTCGCGCAAGCAAAGGCGCCTAGGGCAAGTCAGCCACGTTCTACGGTCACAGCTCCTGAAAGGCCT
>JBGTKC010000012.1:0-24528 GCA_041744755.1 Saprospiraceae bacterium | reverse complement strand
CGCGTAAAGTCCATAGACGGCCGGCAGACCCGCGATCATCGCGTAGGCCATACCCTGCGGGATGAGCATCACGCCGGTGGTGAGCCCGGCCATCAGGTCGCCCTTGATCCAGCCCCGCTCGTAGGTAGGCAGCCAGTCGAGGATGGGGAAGAGGCGGCGGCGCACGGAGGACGGTGGTTGAAGGGTGAAGGGTTGAAGGGACGAATTCGCTGCCGCGGGGGGCGCACGTAAGCCTTTAAGAAACGGCCCGCGCTCGCGATTGGGTACGGAAGGCACACGAAGTGTCGCGGCGGGCACTTAACTAATGTCCCCAGTAATCCACCACCATCACATCCTCCACCACCTCCCCCAACAAGCCCACGAACCGCTGGTGCGCCGCGTGTGGCAAGTAAGCATCCCGCGCCGCGGCACTCTCGAAGGTGACCTGGTAGATGTGGTTCAGGCCCTTGCTAAGCCCCTCGGGACTATTGTTGATTCCGTGCTCGTAGGCGATTATCCCGGGGATAGAATCCTGCAGTAAGCCGAAGCGACGTGAAATCTCAGTGACCTCTGCGGCTGGCGTGCTCGCTTTGAACCTGAAGGTCACGATGTGCCGCAACACACTGTCTGCCTCCATGATGGCGGCGAGACTGTTGACGTTAGCCTCGACCACCTTCTCGGGAAGGTCCGGACGAGCACTCATCTGATCGGGACCGCAACCGACTGCCGTGGCACACAGAATGGAGAGTAGAGCGAGGAATCGTCGTGACATGCGAGCAATGTACGTTTGCCAGCGTTGCCTCCGCCGATGCTCCCTCCACATGACGACCTCCGCGCGCTCGTCCGCACCCGCTTCGCGCTCGAGGGTGAGTGGACGGCCCTGCCGGGTGAACGCGACCTGAACTACCGTCTTACCGTAGACCCCGGCGAGTCCTACGTCGTCAAGGTGGCCGACCCGGTTCGTACCCGAGGTTCGCTCAGGCTGCAGAGAGACCTGTTGAAGGTTTTGGCGAAAGCCGCACTCGACGTCGCCACACCTCGCAACGTGAAGAGTGTCAACGGCAAGGCCCTCGCCTCGGCGACCGTGGATGCCGTCGAGCGCACGATCCAGGTCCTCACTTGGGTCGAAGGTCAAACCCTGCGCGACGTCTGCGACCGGCCGACTTCCCTCCTGGAGGAGTGGGGTGGCGTGGCCGGCCGGTTGAGCACCGCGCTGCAGACCTTCGACCACCCGGCGGCGCACCGGCACTCCGTGTGGGACCCGCGCCACGCCCAAACCCACCGCGCTTTACTGCCGCACATCGACCCCGGTAGGCGGGCGCTGGCCACGCACTTTTTCGACTGGGTCGACTCCGTAGACTTCGACAAGATCGCGGAGCTGCGCCGCTCGGTCTGCTACGCGGACGCCCACGAGGACAACTTGCTCGTAACGCAACAACCGGACCTGGGCTGGCGGATCACCGGCCTCATCGACGTCGGGGACGCCGTGTACACCTACACCGTATGTGAGCTCGCCATCGCCTGCGCGTACGCGGCCATGGGCATGCCCGATCCCGTGGGCGCGATGGCGGCGGTGGTGCGGGGCTACGTAACGACGTTCGCGATCTCCGAGCCGGAGCTCCTGGCACTCTACCCGCTCATCATCGGTCGCCTCCTTACTACCGTCACGCAAGCCGCTAAGGCGCGCACCGACGATCCCGACAACGCCTACCGCTCCGTGAGCGAGCAGCAGGCCTGGGAGCTGCTCGAGCGACTGCACGGCGTCTGCCCTCGCTTCGCGCACTACGCTTTCCGGGCGGCGGCCGGCCGCGAGGCCTACCCGCTGTCGGAGAAGTTCGAGCGCTGGCTCAGCGGCCTGCCGCGACTCACGCCCGTGCTCAAGTGGCGGGGGCGGCGCGTACGACCGCTCGACCTTACGGTCGGCTCACTCTCGCTCGGCAACTACGGCAACTACCTTGAGCTGCCCCAGTTCGAGCGCCACGTCCGGCGGCTCCTCGAAGACGCGGACGCCGATATCGGCTACGGCGGCTACCTCGAGACGCGGCCGTTTTACACCACGGATCTCTTCCAAACCGAGGGCAACGAAGGTCCACGCTGGCGGACGCTCCACCTCGGCCTCGACCTGTGGAGTCCGGCGGGGGAGTCGGTCTACGCGCCTCTCCCAGGTCGTATCCACAGCTTCCGCCAAAACGACGGCCCGCGGGACTACGGCGCGACGATCATCATCGAGCACCGGGTCACGGTGCCGGTGCTGGAGCCGGGACAGTCTAGTCGCCTGCAGTTCTGGACGCTCTACGGGCACCTGTCTAGCGCCTCGCTAGAGGGCCTTGCGGTGGGCCAGGAGATTGCTTTAGGGGAGGCTTTCGCCAAAACGGGTGACCCCTCCGAGAACGGGGGCTGGCCGCCGCACCTTCACTTCCAGGTGCTACTCGACCTACTCGACAGATCCGGGGACTTCCCGGGTGTCGCCTACGCGGAGGAGCGCCACATCTGGGCGAGCCTGTGTCCGAATGCAGGCCTGATCGCCGGGGTCAAGCTCGCGCCGCGGCGCAAAGTGAGTGCGTCCGAGCGCCTCAGCCGGCTAGGGCTCGGCTCCTCGCCCCAAGCCCCGTCCGACGGGGCTGATCGGCCGAGTGCGCCCGCGCCATTCGCGGAACTCGACCTCGCGGCGCCACCCGCACCGCGTAACCTCGTCGAGCAGCGCAGTCGGCTACTCGGCCGCTCGCTGTCGCTGTCGTACCGCGCGCCCTTACATATCGTCCGCGGCGTCGGCGCTTACCTTCTCGACGATACGGGCCGCCGCTACCTCGACACGGTCAACAACGTCGCCCACGTCGGGCACGAGCACCCGCGCGTGGTCACTGCCATCCAGCGCCAGGCCGCGGTCTTAAATACCAACACCCGCTACCTCCACCCCGAGATCACGGCCTTCGCCGCCGAATTATGCGGCACGCTCCCGCCTGAGCTATCGGTGGTGCACTTCGTCAATTCCGGTAGCGAGGCCAACGAGTTAGCCCTGCGGATGGTGCGCACCGTCACAAACGCGCGAGCGGTCGTGGCGGTGGAGCATGGCTACCACGGCAATACGGCCGCCACTATCGCGGTGAGCAGCTACAAGTTCGATGGGCGCGGTGGGGCCGGGCGACCTCCGAGTACGCATCTCGTCCCCGCCCCGGACACCTACCGCGGCGCGCACCGCGATCCAGCGACGGCCGGCCGTGAATACGCCGCCTACCTCGATCCCATCATCTCGGAGGCGCGGGCTACCGGTAGGGGGGTCGCGGGCTTCCTGTGCGAGAGCATCCTCAGTTGCGGAGGGCAGATCGTTCTCCCGGAAGGCTACCTGTCTGCGGCTTACGCCAAAACGCGCGCCGCTGGCGGTCTCTGCATCGCGGACGAGGTCCAGGTCGGGGTGGGTCGCGTCGGGAGTCACTTCTGGGGTTTTGAGCTACAGGGCGTGGTGCCGGACGTCGTGGTGATCGGCAAGCCGATCGGCAATGGGCACCCGCTCGGCGCCGTGGTCTGCACGCCCGCCGTGGCGGAGGCCTTCGCGAACGGGATGGAATACTTTAACACCTTCGGCGGAAATGCCGTCAGCTGTGCGGCGGGGCGGGCGGTCTTGCGGGTGGTGAGAGACGAAGGTCTACAGGCGTACGCGCTGGACATAGGTGAGCTGCTGCTCGATCGCCTCCGCGAGCTACAGTCCGGATGCGAGGGCATCGGTGATGTGCGCGGCCGCGGACTCTTCCTCGGGATCGAACTTGTCGCCGATCGCGAGACCCGCGAGCCGGACGCCGTGCTCGCCGCTCACGTCGCGGACCGCATGCGGGAGCGCGGCATCTTGATGAGCACCGATGGTCCGCTGCACAACGTGCTGAAGATCAAGCCGCCGATGTGCTTCGGAGAGCGGGAGGTGGATTTTTTGATGCGTGAACTAACGAGGGTGTTAAGGTAGCTCCCGCCCCTACCATACTTCGTAGTCCACGTACAGATCTGCCGTGACTTTGATTAAACCCGTGCTTACCTCAAAGCGTTGCGCGGCCGCCTGCTCGGCTACCACGGCCGTCGGCCTCGCCCGCGCATCCATCTCGTAGCCGTACGGATGGTCCTTCGGAAGCTCCACATTCCCAATCGCACGAACTGCCCTGTGTTTTGCCGAAAGGCGTGACTGTAGCGCCTCCCCGAGCGCGTCCGCCTGGTCGAGCGCCCGCAGGTACGCCACGTTGCGCAAGCTGTCCATGTCGCTGTGTCCGTAGGTCGGACCGTACGTATCGAGTTCGCGGCGGTCGAGGAGCTCATCGTAGATCTCGTCGAGGCGCCCGAGCTCAGTGACGCGCACGATCATCGAGGTGGCGCCCCGGTACCCTTGGAAGGCCTGTGAGCCGTTGCGCCAGGCGTAGCTGCGCTCGAGGTCGACGCCGAGGGTCTGGATGTGTTCGGGGCTTACGCCAAAACTCGTTAGCGTGTCGTGAAGGGCGTTGCTTTGCTCTACGAGGTAGGCCTTGGCCGACCTGGCATCGGGTCGCAGGTTGGAGAGGCGGATGGTGAGTGTGGCCTCGTTGGGCTGGACCTCGACTTCACCCGCGGCCCATAGCGAAACCGTGGTGTGGCTCGTGCCTTGCTCCCTAGGTTGCGAGCAGGCCGACAGGAGAGACACCGCGGCGAAGGCGGCGAGGGCGGTGATTGGCGATTTCATAGGCTGTACAGATGCCGCCGCCGTGAGTATTACATACCGAGAAGCCCTAGCCCGCGAGGTCCCGGGCTTACTCCACCGTAGACAGCCACTCCCGTTGGCCGAGGACCCGCGTAATGTGCTCACGGACTTGTCCTGGATCAGCAGGAAAATTATGGTCCTGCGCCACAAAAAATTTAGCAGCCAGCTCCCGATCGCCTAGTCGGAGGCAAGCCTCAATCTTCCTTTGGAGTGGGCTATTTGGCGCGGGCGCGCCCACCGGCTTCCAGTTGAACATACTAGCCTCGTCGTCGACCTCAGCGAGCATACGTACGCGCCGCGCGAAGGCGAGCTCGGGGTAGCGGCCGCGGTTGAAGCCGATGAAGGGCTGGTCGTAGTACTGGAGCCAACGTTTGTTGGAGAAGAGTTGGCGTAGGCGCAGGCAGACGGCGATGAGTTGGAGGTCGCCGTCGCGGTGCGCTAGACCGAGGGGGAGGATGACGGTATCTGGGTTGATCGTCGCTAAGAGCGCGGAAAGCTTGGTCTGAAGCGTCTGGTCGTCGACCGCATTCGGTGATGCCACGAGACTCGTTCCTATCGCCTGGATCCCGAGGCTCTCGAGGCTCAGTCGCTCGTGCTCGGAGGCTGCTGCGAGGTCCGCGGCCGTGGCGCCCTCGGCGCCGCGCGGGCCGTAGACACTGGCGTGATACGTCTCGCTCGGCGGGAGGCTCGCCAGCAAGGCGCCGGCGCCATAGAGGGCGTCACAGAAGTGGGTCGACAGGAAAAGCGTGACGGACATACGTAGGAGAGCTCGGCGGCGGATTGCGAAGAAACGCCGCCGAGCTCACCTACGAAACGTAGACCTAGGTATCTGCAAAGTGGTAGACCCGCAAGCTCTAAGCGGGGTCTAGGCGTCCGCCTTGCGCGGGTGCACGGCACGACGGATGGTGCGCTCGTTGCCGCTGTCGGGTGCGGTGTAGGTGTCCTCCTCGACGTCAACCATAAGGGTCTTCCCGACGAAATCTTGCGGGTCATGCTTGGCGGCTGGGTCGAGCCCGAGGGCCTGGATGAAGTCGGCCATGATCTGCTGGGCCTTGTCGGAGAGGTACATCCGGTGCTCGAGGGCGCCGTTCTCGTTGGTGAGGTGAATGTTGAGGTAGGGCGTGCCCTTGTACTCGGAGTGCATGTCCTCGTCGACCTGCTTGATGGTGACGTGATTGGGGCCGAGGGGAAGGAAAGGGGCTTCGGTAGCTTGGATTGTCATGGCGGGGGATGTATGGTTGTGGTAAGGGAATGCCTAATTGATACAAAATGTTTGATGACATGAGTGGCAATTAGCCACGTTCATCGTTCGACCCGCAGCGCCGGCACCTCCAGCTCTCGCACCAGGTTATTAAATTCGTCCACCTTCCCCACCTTCATCGCGTAGTACTTTTTGAGTGCTACGTCTATCTCATTCCCGATAGCCTTCTGCACCGCGTACGCGGCGTCCGTCGGCCTATACTCCCCTTGTGTCATCGAGTTGAGGCTCGCCAACTTGTTCGTAAGTCGGATGGGGTAGTTGAGTGGGTCCTGCCCACTCCTGTTCTTGGTCTGGTAGAGCGCCTCTTCTACGGCGGTGAGGGTGGAGTCCATGTCCTTGCCGAGAGCAAGGAGGGGTTTCATTTTGGCGTCTGCGGTGTCGACCTTGGCGGTGTAGCCCGCGATCCCAGACTTGAGGGTACGGATCTCCTTGATGGCTTTGTGGGCCTCACTCACCTTGTCGATCACGCTGGTGTGGAAGGTGTACCGCTCCTTCAGGGCTACGCTGTCCGCGGCGGGGAGGCGGGCATCGGGCACGAGGCGGAAGCTGGCCTTCTCCTGAGTGCCCTTAGCGTCGAGCGTTACTGTGTACTCGCCCGGCGGCACCCGCGGTCCGCGCATGTCGGCCCACCACAATATCATCCCGTCAAATTTCTCCGCGTCCGCCCCGCGGGCATTCCACATCAAGCTGTTGCCGCCGCGCCGGGGCTCGAACTCCATTTCCTTCTTGTCCTTGTTAGCATGATTCGAATACACGCGGAGTGTATCGCCACTCGCCGTCTGGAATAGCATCCGCACCGTATCCTCCTTCCCGACGCTGTCCGCCAGTACGTAGCGGATCGTCACGCCGCCCGGCGCATTCGTGCCTTCGGCTTTGTCGAACGAGCCGCTCCCCTGGCTACTGCTGCCCAGCTCGATCACTTTCGGTACGTAAAGCTTGTTGGCCACCGGCTGGCCACCGCGCATGAAGGCCCGCTGCTTGCGGCTCGCGGTGGTGAGCTCGCGTAACGGTTGCACGTCGTCCATGATCCAAATGCTGCGGCCTTGCGTGGCCACGATCAGGTCGTGATCTTTGAGGTGGATATCAGTGATCGGCACGATCGGTAGGTTCATTTGCAACGGCTGCCAGCTGCTTGCCCCGTCAAAGCTCACGTACATCCCGCTCTCAGTGCCGGCGTACAGCAGCTCCGCGTTGGTAGGGTCCACCCGCACCACGCGCGTGAAGTGGTCCCGCGGGATGCCGGCGTCGATGCGCTTCCACGTCGCGCCGTAGTCGGTGGTGTGGTAGAGGTAGGGCGTGTTGTCGCCGAGCTTGTAGCGCGTCCCGGCGATGTAGCAGCCGCCGTCATTGTGGGGATCGACCTCCAGCGAGTTGATCATCGTCCACTCAGGCAGGCCCTTCGGTGTGACGTTTTTCCAATTCTTGCCACCGTCGCGACTCACGTGCACGAGTCCGTCGTCCGAGCCAGTCCAGAGCAGGTCCTTCACCCGCGGACTCTCCCCCGCCGCAAAAATCGTGCAGTAGTACTCGACGCTCGTGTTGTCCTGCGTAATGGGACCGCCGCTCGACTGCATCCGTGAGCTGTCGTTGCGCGTGAGGTCCGGCGAGATCGTCTGCCAGGTCTGGCCTTCGTTGGTGGTGGCGTGGAGGTGCTGGCTAGCGGTGTAGAGCTTGTTCGGGTCGTGGGGTGAGAAGAAGATCGGGTAGTTCCACTGGAAGCGGTACTTCGCGCCGACGGCCCCGTGTCCCATCGGGTTGTCCGGATACACGCTTACCACGCGGTGCATGCCGGTGCGGTGGTCGACTCTTTCGAGAAAACCATCGTAGCACCCGCCGTACACGATCTCCGGATCGGTAGGTTTTACCGCAAGGTGGCCACACTCACACCCGGCGGTCTCCTCCCAGTCGCGCTCCGAGATCGAATTGCCATCCGTGCGGCTCTTGATGCGGATCGTGGAGTTGTCCTGCTGGGCGGCGTAGATGCGGTAGGGCTTCGCGTTGTCGGTGGCGAGGCGGTAGAACTGTGCCGTGGGCTGGTTGTAGTACGTCGTCCAGTTCTCGCCGGCGTCGGTGCTGATCTGTGCGCCGCCGTCATCCGCGATCGCGAGCATATCCGGGTTGTCGGGATTGATCCACAGGTCGTGGTGGTCGCCGTGCGGCGCGTTGAACTCGCTGAAGGTCTTGCCGCCGTCCTTCGAGCGGAAGTAGCTCACGTTCATGACGTAGAGCTGGTCGGCGTCCGTGGGGTGGGCGTAGATCCGGGTGTAGTACCAGGCGCGCTGCCGTAGGTCGCGCTCCTCATTCAGCTTTTGCCAGTTGTTACCGCCGTCGTCGGAGCGGTAGACCCCACCTTTGGTCTCGTGCTCGATGATCGCCCAGACGCGGTCGCGCTGCGCCGGACTCGGGGCCACGCCGATGATCCCGAGGATGCCGTCGGGTAATCCCTTGGCCTTGGCTTTTGGCTGGGTGTCTACGTCGGCCTTCGCCGTGCGGCCCTCGCCCTTCACCTTTGTGCTACCGACCAGCAGCGTCCAGTTGTCACCGCTGTCGGTGCTGCGCCACAGCGCCGAGCCCTCGCCGCCGGAACTGAAGTCGTAGGGCGTGCGTCGAGCGCGCCAAGTGGTGGCGTAGAGGACACGCGGGTTGTAGGGATCGAAAGCCAGGTCCACCGCCCCGGCGTCGGCGTTCGCGAACAGGATCCGCTCCCAGTTCTTACCGCCGTCCTTGCTGCGGTAGACGCCGCGCTGCTCGGTCGATTTGTAAAGGTCGCCCATCACGGCCGCGTAGACGAGGTCGGGATTGGTGGGGTGGACGCGGATGCGGCCTACGTGTCGACTGTCCGGCAGTCCGATCGCGGTCCAGGTCTTGCCGGCGTCTACGCTCTTCCACATCCCGTAGCCGTAGCTCACGTTGCCGCGCAGGGTCTGCTCGCCGCCGCCGACGTAGATGACGTTCGGATCCGAGGGCGCTACCTCGATGGCGCCGATCGTGCCGCCGAAGAAGCCGTCCGAGATCGGCTTCCAGTGCCTGCCGCCGTCGGTGGTTTTCCAGACGCCACCGCCGGCGGCGCCCATGTAGAAGAGGTTCTTATCGCTCGGCACCCCCGTCACGCAACTCGCGCGCCCGCCCCGGAAAGGGCCGATGTTGCGGTAGGCCAACATCCCGAACTCCATCGTATCGACGGCGTAGTTGGTTTTGGCGAAAGCCGCCTCGTCGATCCCGCCCTTCTTGGCCGTCTGCCGCTGGACGCCGCGCTTGGTTCGCTCGGGTCTGTCTGGAATCGACTGTGCATTTAGGGTGCGGCTTTCGCCAAAACACAACGCCAGTACAGCCACAACGGCCAGGACGCTCCCGCGGGTAAACTCTCTCATGTGGCCAAAATAGAACGCCGGCGATTACGGGCGCGATCTACCGTAAAAAAGGTGACCCGAACTTGCGACTTCGAGGATACGTTCAAAGCAGCACCTAAAACTCAAGACCCAAAATCACAATCCATGGACGTCAAGCAGATCCTCGGCATCATCCTCACCATCGCCGGCGCCGGCGGACTCGTCTACGGCGTCATCAAGATCTTCGAAGGCGGGGAGGCGATGAACGGCGCCAGCTGGGCCGCGGCCATCCTCGGCCTCATCTTCTTCTTCGCCGGCATCGGCCTCATGAAGAGCAGCAACACCGCCGCCTAGCGCAGGCGCCTTGTCGGCTTTGGCCACCACCTGCGTGCGCACGCCCTGGGCATCCACGATCCGCAGGAGCGCAGACCCGGCCCCCGCCGGGAGTTCCACCGAGAGTCGCACCTGACCGACCGCGCGGCGCTCGTTGAGTAAAACCTGCAACACGCGACCACTCAGGTCGATGAGTTCGACTCGTACCGGGCCATTGGCCCGCACGTCAAAGTCGACGTTGGTGCTCGTCGCGGCTGGGTTGGGATAGACGTTCATGCGGCTTTCGCCAAAACTGTCTTCGCGCTCGATACTGTCCTCCTCGGTCTCGCCAGGCTTCATCAGCAGAAAACGTATGGCGCCGCGTTGGGCGTGGGAGTCGCGTCTGATGCTGGCGCCCTCACTTGGGTCGCCCTCGGTCCGACCGCCCGACCCGCCGTGGCGTCGGTGTCCGGCCTCCGCCGCGCCGTCATCGTGACTGGCGTGTCGGCGGTGATCGCCCGAGCGCTGTAGCTCTTCTGGACTCAGATACTTGGCCCGGATGGCGTCCGCCTCGGCTGCCCATGCTAACTCCTTTGCCTTCAGTCGCACGCGCACCTCCGAGAGCGCGGCCTCGTGGCGCTCGACGATCGAGCGGACGGCGGAGATTTCAGCCTCGTGCTCGCGGGCGAAGGCCTCGCGGGCGGCCTTGACGGCGGCGTGGGCGAGCTCCTCGTCGCTGCCGGCCAGGTCGGCTTTGAAGGATTTCCGCTGCGCCGACATCGCACTGCGGAGCGCGTCGATGTCGTCGCGCTCGCTCGCGGTGAGTTCGCGGTCAAACGCAATCCGCAATTCGAGCATCGCCGCGTGCACACTGTCGCGGCGCAGTTGGGCGAGTTCACCGTACATAGGTTTGAGTTGCACGTACCGGACGCGTACGGCCGACTTCAAGGAGTCACGACGGGCGGTGCGATCGGCGTCGTCGACGGGGCCACGCCCCCCGGCGTCACCTCCCTTCAGTACGTGGATCTCCTGGAGGCGAGAGGCTTGCTCCGGGCTCAACAAAGCCGCTATATCGGACTGGTAGCGCTGCATGAGGACTCTGGCCCGGTCGCGGCTGTCGTCGTCACGCTCGCCGATGGCGCGCGAAGCCTGTAGATCGGCGCGGAGCTGGTGGGTGAGTCGCTCGACGCTAGTTCTCTGTTCGGGACTTAGGAAGAGCGAGTCGGCCGTCGCGGCTCCTCGCGCCCGGCGGTCGGCATGGGTGGCGCCGCGGTGCTGTCCGAGCGCCTGCTCGCGTTGATCACCGGGCGGGCCCGGGCGCTGGGCCTGTGTGGAAGTGCTAGCGGCCGTGCCGAGAATACAGAGGAGGAGGATTGTATTTCGCATCGACAGTTTGGTTTGGGCGTGCGGGCTGCGCTGCGCTACCGTTTGACGGCATTCCCGAGGAGAGGTTTAATCGACTGCCACCCGGAGCGCGTAAGTTTCGCCGATGAAGATGACGCCCCCAACTTGCGTATTTGCTAGCCTGTGCTGGGTTTTGGCGACAGCCGCCTGTAACGACGACGCCCCGCAACCCATCGGCGAACCCAACCCGGGTGTCGCCGTCCTGGCGGCTAATGACTGGATGAGCGCCGATACCATCACGACCATCGATCCGCAGACCGGTGAGGAAACCGTCAACGCCTACACCTCCGACCTGAGGCCAGACACCCTGCGCGACGGCACCATCGTCTATAAGGTTGCCACGCACATGCCCGTGCTCGCGTCCTGCGTCGCTGATGAGGAGCCGCTGTTCTGTACTCAGGTCGCGCTCCAGGAGTTCGCGCGGGCCAACCTACGCTACCCCCGCGAGGCAGTGGTGGCTGGGCTCGAGGGCTCCGGCATCGCCACGTTCGTGATCGGCGCCAACGGCAAGGTCCGCACTACCGGGGTCGAGCGTAGCCTCGGGGACGTGCTCGACCAGGAGATGTTGCGGCTCGTCGGGACGCTCCCGGCGTGGCACCCAGGCTTTTACGAGGGCAAGGCCGTGGCGGTGAGATACCGTCTGCCGATCACTTTCACCCTCCCGACGGAATAGAGAAACAAAATTTTATTCGGCCGGAACGATCGGGCTAGCTTTCGCCAAAACCACTCCCGCGAAGCGCCCTGAGCTTTCGTTGGCGTAGGGCCGAAGGAGGGCAATTTTGTCCTGCTTGCACATTCTGTAAGTGGCTATTTTTTAGGGAGTTAGGAGAACATTGGCTTGCGCACAGGGTTAGTATGGCAGTACTTTTGCAACCCCAAAAAACACCGGGTGATCATCACCCCAAAACAATCAGAGCCATGAATACCGAAAACCGCTTCCGTGCCATCGGCGTGTTGACGCTCGCCGCCGTTCTCTCTTACGCCATCATGGGTTCGCCCGTCGGCCAGCAGGACAAACCAGGTCCCGCCGAGGCTCGTACCGAGGTCAGCATCGGCGCCCAGAGCTAGGCAACCGTACCGGGGCCGCCGCGCATAGCAGCGTCCCGAACCCCAAACCCCAGTCGTTACGGCGACCCAACGCCGGGAGTGACAACCTAGACCCAGGAGCCCTAGAAGCTTCGTGTCCGCGAGCGGCCTATCCGCTCAGGACGCGCCGACCCCACCTTTCCGCCCGTGCGGGTCGGCGGGGTTTTTTTATGATGGCGGCCCAAAATACGGCCGTACAGCCTAAGCGCTACCCCGCGCGTTGCTCACCGTTGAATGGCCCGTCTCTTCCCCTGGCTCCTGGCCGCCGCCTGTGCCGTCGGCTGGTACTTCGCCGCCCATCCCGGGCACGCACCGTGGACCAACATCCTCACTCGCGTCGGCGTAACGCCGACGCCCCGCGAGGCCATGTTGCGGCAGTGGTCGGCAACCGGCTTCGACACCACGGCCCTCGGCACAGCCTGGCTCGCGCTCGGCGATAGTGCCCTGCTCAATCCGGCACCCGTGCAGATCCCCACGGCCACCGTGGCGTACTTCTCGGAGGGGCGGCCCAACGCCGTGGCCATCGCCTTCGCCTTGCCGCGCGGCCGGCGACTAGACTGGCAACTCACCGAGGATCTGACGGCTGGTCCGGCGTTCGTGGAGCTCTACGAATTGAACGCTCCCACCGACAGCGTCCCGGTTTACATGCGTAGCCTACGCCCCGGTCGCGACACCATCGAACTCGACGTCGCGCGCGATCACCAATTGCTCATCCGCATCGAGGCGACCCCACTCTCGCTCGGCAACGTGACCCTCCGCCTCGGGAGCACAGCGCTGCTCTCGGCCTTCCCCGTCTCCGGCGCTACCGAGCGCGATGTCGGCAGCCGTTGGGGCGTCGATCGTGACGGCGGTCGCCGCAGCCACGAGGGGATCGACATCTTTCGGGCTAGAGGGACGCCCCTGATAGCCGCGGGCGCGGGCGTCGTGACGCGCGTACGCGACGGCGGACTCGGCGGCAAACAGGTCTGGGTACGCCTAGCTGCGGCGCCGGTGTCGCTGTACTACGCCCATCTCGATAGCCAGTACGTCACGGAGGGCGCCCTCGTCCGCCCCGGCGACACCCTCGGTACGGTCGGCAACACCGGCAATGCCCGCACCACGCCTCCGCACCTTCACTTCGGCGTCTACGGCCGCGGCGGCGCGGTCAATCCGTTGCCCTTCGTAGGGCCGCCAGCCATCCCGGGTCTGAGCCCGAAGCTCGCCTTCACGCATGCCGATGACGGTCGTTTGCGGCGCGACGTCGGGAGCGGGGCGCAGCGCCTTTCGGCAAAACAGTACACCCGGGTGCTGGCGCTCGCCAATGGTCAGTCGATCGTGGCGCTTGCGGATGGGCGGCGGGTCGTATTGTCGGGGCAGGTGCTGGAGTCGCGGAGGAAGCCACTGGAGGTGCTTGTCGCCGATGGCGAAAGCCGCTTGCGTGCGGCCGAAGTTGCGGATGCCCCCGCGGTAGCGGAGCTGGGCGTGGGTGACCGCCTCGAAGTATTGTCCCTGGGCGTCGCCAACGGTAAGCTAGTACGCACGGAGCAGGGAGTGGTCGGGTGGCGCTAGACCCCCAGTGCGAGTTGTGGGAGTGCGCCAATGTAGATTTATCACTGTCGATCAGAAGTCCGGGCCCGCGACGGCTAGCGAGCTGCGCGCCGGTACCATAGCTTGCGTCCACCTAAGCCCATCCCCTATGAACGCCGTGCCTACGTCCTCCCGCCGCGCCTCCCTCCGTGGAGTCCTATCCGCTACCATCGCTCTCTCTCTCCTCTCGCTGACCAGTAGTTGCAAGACCGATGCCGTGGCCGAGGACCCCACGCTCTCACTGCCCGAGATGGGCCTCATCCCTATCCCCAACGAGATGACCGCCAGCGAGGGCGGCATCGCGCTCTCGAACCTCAAGACCATCGGCAGCGACGGCGCCGTCGCCGCGGCGGTCGTGGAGCGTTTCAGCGCGATCCTACCGGGGAGGGTGCTACCCACCGCGGCATCCGATGGCGCCACGGCTAGCGTCCAGCTTATCGCCGACGAGCTCCTCGGGGAGGAAGCCTACCGCCTGGAGGTTTTGCCAGAAGGCGTCAAAGTATACGCCAGTAAAGAAGCCGGGTACTTCTACGGACTACAGACCTTGCGGCAGCTCATGAACGAGGCGCTAGAAGACAACGGCGTCCTGGCCGCCGGCACCATCACGGATGCCCCACGCTTCGCGTACCGGGGCGTCATGCTCGACATCGCCCGCCACTTCCACAAGCCCGCCGAGATCCGTCGCCTCGTCGACATCATGTCCGGCTACAAGATGAACGTCCTCCACCTCCACCTCACCGACGACCAGGGCTGGCGCATCGAGATCAAGGGCTACCCGCGGCTCACGGAGTTCGGCGCCACCACGCAGGTGGGTGGCAACGGCGGCGGATTCCTGACGCAGGAGGAGTACAAGACCCTCGTCGCCTACGCCGCCGACCGTTACGTCACGATCGTACCTGAGATCGACTCGCCCGGGCACTCGCAGGCCGCGCTGGCCAGCTACCCGGAGCTCGCATGTAAGGGCGCCAACGTCGAGCTCTACGAGGGCACCGAGGTCGGCTTCAGTACCTTTTGTATAGGCGACTCCGCCGTGACGAAGTTCATGCGAACCGTTATCAATGAGGTGGCCGCCATTACTCCCGGTCCCTATCTCCACCTCGGTGGGGACGAGAGCCAGTCTACCACGGATGCCGACTTCAAGACCTTCATCGCGGAGATAGAGCCGATGGTGCGGGCGGCCGGCAAACGGATGATCGGCTGGGACGAGGTGGCCACCGTCAAGATCGACCGCTCGGCGATCGTACAGATGTGGCACAGCGAGGAGAACGCCGCCAAGGCGATCAGCAACGGGCACAAGGTGATCATGTCGCCTTCGAAGTTCGCGTACCTCGACATGCAGTACGACTCCACCTCGCGCATCGGCCTCCACTGGGCCAGCTACGTAGAGGTGGACCGCGGGTATAGCTGGGACCCGAACACCGTCATCGGCGAGGTGCCGGATGCGAGTATTCTCGGGATCGAGGCCCCTCTGTGGAGCGAGACCGTCGTGACGCGCGAGGACATCGACTACCTCGTCTTCCCGCGGCTGCTGGGCTACGCCGAGATCGCCTGGTCGCAGCAGAGCGACCGCAACTGGGAGGCCTACCGCGCTCGGCTCAGCGCCCACGCTCCACAGATGGACGCCGCCGGCATCAAGTACTACAAGTCGAGCAAGGTGGACTGGGACCAGGCCGGCCTAGGGGTCGACACAACGAAACCATAGCCGCCCCAGCTTATTACTAAGGTTACTAGGGCGCACCCAAGCCCCACTACCCCGTGCTGGATTACGACATCATCATCATCGGCTCCGGTGCCGGCGGCTCTACCGTGGCGCGCAGTCTCGCCAATACCGGCAAGCGCATCCTCCTCCTCGAACGCGGTGACTTCCTCCCGCGCGAGCCACAGAACTGGGACCCCAACCACATCTTCCTCAAGCGCGGCTACCAGATCGAGGAGGAGTGGTTCGACCACGAAAAAGGGGAGCCCTTCCTGCCGCAGGCCTACTACCGCGTCGGCGGCAACACGAAGGTTTACGGCTCGGTACTCATGCGGATGCGCGAGGAGGACTTCGGCGAGCAGCGCTGGCCCGACGGCGTGAGTCCCGCCTGGGCGCTCGACTACGCCGAGTACGAGAAGTACTACACCCTGGCCGAGGATTGGTACTGTATCCACGGTGAACTAGGCGAGGACGAGACCGAGCCTTACCACTCCGGAGGAGACTACCCCTTCGAGGCCATGCCCCACGAGCCTCGCATCCAGGAGGCCGCCGATGAGCTGGCCGCACAAGGACTAAAGCCGATTCATTCGACGCTTTCGCTAAATCGTGACGTCAACAAACCAAATCTGCGGCCCTGTATTCGGTGTAGCACCTGCGATCCGTACCCCTGCATGCTGCACGCTAAGCAGGATGCCGAGACGGCAGGCGTGCGTCCAGCGCTCGCCTACGACAACGTCGAGCTCTGGACGAATGCTTATGTGAGTAGGCTCGAGGCCAAAAACAGCCGCGTCGACACCGTCCACGTCACGGTCGAAGGCAAGAATTACGAGCTTAGGGCCGAGACGGTGGTCGTGAGTTGTGGTGCCGTCAATTCCGCGGCGCTGATGATGCGCTCCGGTCTCAGCGACCGCAGCGGACTGCTCGGGCGCAACCTAATGAAGCACAATCACTCCGGACTCACCGCCATTAGCGCGCGTCCGAACGATACGGTGTTCCAGAAGACACTCGGCTTCCACGACTACTACCACAAGGGTCCGAATCCACACCAGACTTACGGGCTGGGTGCCGTGCAGCTCACCGGTAAGGCCCCGTGGCAGCGGCTCAAGATTTTTGCGGGGACGGACGCACCGGATGAGCAGTTCAAGTACATGGCCGACCACGCCATCGACTGGTGGCTCACCACCGACGACTTGCCCGACCCCACAAACCGCGTCAAGCTCCAGTCCGACGGCCGCCCGGCGCTCGACTTCCGGCCCAACAACCGCCAGCCGCACAAGGAGCTCATCGAAACCTGGATCTCGCACCTCCGCGAAACTGGCGACTACAACTTCATGGTGCGGACCATGGGCATCGAGACGCTGTGGCATCAGGCGGGCACGGCAGTTTTTGGCGAAAGCCCCGACACTAGCGTTATCGACCTCAACTGTCGTATGCACGGCTACGACAACCTCTACGTCGTGGACTCGAGCTTCATGCCCGGTATGGGCGCGGTCAACCTCACGCTCACGATTATCGCCAACGGTATCCGCGTGAGCGACCACCTGCGCACGTCGATGGGCTACGCGCCCCTCGTTAACGAAAATACCCGCCCCGGGCAGCAAGTGCCTGGAGCGGGTACGGTAGCTGGCCTAGACACGCTCGATGCGCGCGTCACGACGCCAGGCATATTGGTTTAGTGAGCAAACCGTGAGGTTTACCGCTTGGGGTAGCCATTTGGTCGCTGGGTCCGAGTTGTGTCCCCGGGCTCGGGCTGCATGGCGGGCTGAGGGTTTAGGTAGTCGTCGGTCTGCGGATCTCCGTCCTCCGGAGAGAGGGAAGTGCTGTCCACCGGGAGGGTAGTGGTCTGAGGCTGATCCCGCATCTCAAACTCGGAGGGCGTCATTGGCTCGATGGCTGGCTCCTCCATGATCTCGCGCTCGGGGGTCACCTCGAGGGAGGTGCGGTCGGTCGAATCGACTGGACTTTGAGCGGCAGCGCTTACGGCGCCGAGTAGCACCATCGTGGCGCAGAAAAGGAAAGACTTCATAGTATTGGATTTCGTGAAGTATGATTGTCGGGAATTAAACGGTGTCGGCTGGACGACAATCCTTAATCAACGAAAATTTAACACTTTACCTCCAAAGGCCCGGTTTACTTATGATGGTTCGTGGTCAGACAGACCTATACGGCTCAGTTAGTAACTTATTTTGTCGGGCTCTCCCGGCGGATTGTAATCGCCCGGGGGGACCGCAGGCCGTACGGGGTCAACCAGGACGGGCGGCGGAGTGACACTCGGCACGAGGGGCCGATCCTCCTCGATGGCGTTGTCGTAATACCCGCTGGCGCTCGCGGGACGATAGCCATTGTCGTTGGCGCCCATGGGCACCTTTTCGTCGATGTTGTCGAAACCGCTGGCGCGCGTCTCGCCGAGGGGAATCCGCGGAGAGGTGACGTTGAGGTCCTGTTCGTTGTCGCGCCGCTGGGATGTCGCGTCGATGGCGGCCCCGGCAGGCTTCACGTCGCGGTCACTGATCGGAGCGGCGGGCGTATTCTCGTGGACGGGCGTCTCGCTTTTATCCAGGATGGACCCCGGGGCAATCACCGTCGGTTGGATCTGTAGGTCCCCGGACGATGTGGTGTTTTGCCCGAACGTCGCGCCTGCGGTTAGTAGGCTTCCTGCCAAAAGAAAATGATTGATAGTCATAGCGTTATAAAGTTGATGTGACCTTCAATAAAGTCATTTCGGACATATATGTTCGCTAGAACCCACAGGGGCGATCGTCTCGCGCGGCAGCACATTCGACGCTTCACGCTTCGAAGGTCCCACCCCTGGCCCTCACTCCATCGCCTCATAAACCGCCGACTGCAGTCGCGGCCTGTAGTTGTCCGTGTGCCAGGCATTACGGGACATCCGCGGGTAGGTCCTGTTCGCCAGCACGATGAAGAGTATTCCCGTACCCGGATCGGCCCAGATGGCCGTTCCGGTAAAGCCCAGGTGACCAAAGGTTTTGGCGGAAGCCAGCGCGCTAACGTTACTCGACCCCCGACTCGAGAGCTCCGCCATGTCCCAGCCTAGCCCCCGGCGCGTGCTCGCCGGGTGTCGCGTCGTAAACAGCTGCACCGTCTCCGGCTTAAAGTACCGCCGGCCGCCGTAGAAGCCCCCATTGAGCATCATCTGCCCGATTACTGCCAGATCACCGGCACTGCTGAAGAGCCCAGCGTGACCGCTTACCCCGCCGAGCATCGCCGAGCCCATGTCGTGCACGTAGCCCTGTACGCGGCTCTGGCGCCAGTAGTCGTCGTCCTCGCTCGGGGGCGTCACGGTAGTCGCCATGCGGTCCAACGGCTGGAAGCCCGTCGTCCGCAGGCCCATCGGCCGGTAGAACTCACGCTCGACGTAGACGTCCACGGGGACGCCCGTTTTCGCCTTCACGAGCTCCGCCATGATGTAGAACCCGAGGTCGGAGTACTTATAACCGCGGCCGGGCAGCAGCTCGGAGGCCGCAATCTCGTTGAGCATCGTGTCGCGGTAGCTGTCCATGATGTACATTCGATCCGTCACCTTCGTGGCGTACCCCACCTTCGACGTCGGACTGTAGAGCCCCGCTACGAGGGCCTTCTTGCCGCTCTCGTCCCGCCCGATGGTCTTCTCGAAGAACGGGATCCACGCCTGCAGCCGCGCCTGGTGCGCGAGGATGTCCTGGATGCGGAGATTGGCCTTGTTGGATTTCGCCAGCCACGGCAGGTGCGTCCCGATCGGGTCGTACACGCTGATGAGCCCCTGTTCGTGGAGCCGCATGATGCAGATCGTCGTCGCGGCCACCTTCGTGATGCTGGCGAGGTCGTAGACCGAGTTCACATCCACGGGCTCGGCGTCCTGGTCGTAGGTGAATTTCCCGAAAGCCTTGAGGTAGCCGACCTGGCCATTGCGCGCGGCCAGTAGGACCCCCCCGGGGCTAGCGCGATTCGCTACGGCGCGCTCCATGAGTCGGTCCACCTCCCGAAGGCGGCTTTCGCCAAAACCTGCGTTCGCGGCCTCGCTGTAGGTTAGTCGGAAGAGATGCGCCGTGGCGATTCCCTCGCCGGCGGCGAAGTGCGGGCGCGCCGAGACGGGCAGGGTGCCCGAGGCGCCGATCGCGCCGTAGATCACCTCCGCCGCGGCCTTCTGCGCCAAGGGCTCATCCTCGTAGGCGACCACGAGGCTACCGAGCCCCCGCAACTCCGTAAGTACGTAAGGGGTCCCGAACACGGCGATGGTCACTTTGGTCTTCGCGCTCAAACCACGCAACAGTCGCACGTACTCGGGCCGCAGGCCAAAGCCCTCCCCCGAGCGCCAGTTGAGGGCGTGCAGGCCGACGAGCACGCGGTCGTAGGCCCCGAGCTCCGCGATCCACCGATCGACGGCGGTGGCGGAAAGGGTCTTCCCGATGATCGGCTGGCTCACGACGGCATAACGCGCGACGCTCGTCTGCCAGGCGCTGGGCCCGTCGACCCCGAGAGACACGACTGCCGTGCGGCCTTTGTCCACGTCGACGAACGGGAGCTCGCCCCTAGGATCCTGCGCGATGGTCACCGCCGCGCGGTAGACGCTTTCGCTGAGGGCCGCGATCTGAGGAGCGTCCACCTCGGCGCGGACGTTCACCTCGGAGACGGGACGGTACTCGCCGAGTCCGGCGGCAAACTTCGCAGCGAGTATGCGGCGCACTGATGCGTCGATCCGCTCGGCGCTCAGGCGCTTGGCCTTGACCGCCCGCGCCACCGCGGCAATCCCGGCGGGGATGTCGTCCGGGACCGTCAGCAGATCGTTGCCGGCCAGGATCGCCTCCACGGCCAGGTCGTCCTTGCCGAAGTGCTTCGTGACACCCTTCATGTCGAGAGCGTCGCTCACGATAAGGCCGTTGTACCGCCACCGCTTCCGCAAGATGTCCTCGGTGATGGCCGCGCTGAGGCTCGCCGGACGATTGGCGCGCTTGTCCATACTCGGGACGGCGAGGTGACCCGTCATGATCCCGGCCACCTGGTCTTGCGCCAGCATCCGGAAGGGCACCATCTCGAGGGTGTCGAGCGCCAGGGCGGACTTGTTGACGACTGGGAGGTCCACGTGGGAGTCCACGCCCGTGTCGCCGTGCCCGGGGTAGTGCTTCGCCACCGCTAGCACGCCCGCGTCTGCGAGGCCCCGCGCGTAGGCCATCCCGAGGCTCCCGACCCGCGTCGGCGTCTCCCCGAGGGAGCGCTTGCCGATGACGGGGTTGGCGGGGTTGGAGTTCAGGTCTACCACGGGCGCGAAGCTCATGTGTACCCCGAGGCGGTGGAGTTGGCGGCCGGTCTCGCGACCGAGCTCGCGCGTGAGACCTAGGTCGTTGGCCGCGCCGACGGTGATCTGGTAGGGTAGCCGCCGCACCTGATCTGTGAAGCGCATCGCCGCACCCCACTCCGCATCCATGCTCACGAGCAAGGGCGTTTTGGCGGAAGCCGCCTGAAGCGCGTTCGTCCACCGCACCTGCGCCTCCGGGGTCCCGCTGAAGAAGCACAGGCCGCCGATGTGGTACTTACCCACGAGGGCCGTGGCGGCCTCGAGGCTTCCGCTCTTGCCGTCGCTGTGCACGCGCGCGATGAAGAGCTGACCGATCCGCTCGGCCGGCGTCATGGCGGCGAGCTGGGCCTCGACCCAGGCCTCGGCCTCGGGGCTCAAGCCCACCGGCGCCAGGGCCACCGGCGCAGCCGCGAGGCGGAACGTAGGATTGCCACTGGAGTGGGCCGCGAGGGCGAGTACAAAGGAGAGCCCGAGGGCCAGGATTTGTTTAAGTTTCATGTGTAGGTCTACCGACGCCATAATAAACGGCGGAATATTCGACATCCTGGTGGCGGGGGGTGTCAATCCGAAGTGAAAGCCGCGCGCCAGGCCTAGAAACTGTTGCGCCACATCATGCTCTCCACCGGCTTGTCGGTGCGGTCGTTGTACTTCGCGTTGCGCTTGAGGTTGTAGTAGTTCTCGATCGCGCCGCTTACCGTGAAGTAGATCAGTTGCCCGACCGGCATCCCGGCGTAGACCCTTACCGGCATCGAGACGCTGATCTCGAGGGTCCAGTAGTTGCAGAAGCCTACGTCGCCCTTGCCGGCGGTCGCGTGGATGTCGATCCCGAGGCGCCCGACGCTCGACTTGCCCTCGAGGAAGGGGACCGTGGCGTGGGTCTCGGTGTACTCCGCGGTTACGCCGAGGTACAGGCGCCCGGGCTGGAGGACGATCCCCTCCTCGGGGATGTCGAAGTGACTGATCGTATTGTGCTTGCGTGCGTCGAGCACGGCCGCATCATACACCGCGAGCGTCGGCCCGAGGTGTACGTCGTAGCTGTTGGTGCCGAGCTTAGCGCGATCGAAAGGTTCGATGACGATCTGGCCGGCGTCAATCGCCACCAGGATCTCGAGGTCGGATAAAATCATGCGCGGCGAAGTAAGCAAACCCCCGCAAGCCGGCGGACCTCCGAGCCGCGATTGCGCGCACTGAATCTCTCGAGCCCGCGAGCGCCGCTACTGCACGATCAGCTTGTGACTGGCGCTCCGCCCGGCGGCGTCGGTGATACGGACCACGGCGAGACCCGCCGAGAGGCGCGACAGGTCGACCAGAGCCCCCGACGTATAGGATGCCGTCGCGGTGGTGCGCCCCAGGGCATCGATCAGCTCCAGGCGATAGGTCGCCTCGTCGTGAAGGTAGACCCGTAGCGTGGCCTCGGCCTGGACGTAGGTCCAGTCGCTGGCCTCGGGGATCTGGGTGCCGCTGGTGATCTGCTGGAAGGTCTTGAAGAAACCTAGCATCCGCTGGACAGCCGGTATCACGCACTCGCCGTGGTTGAGGGTGTTACCGAGGTTCTCTGCCTTGGTGTCGGTCGCCCCGGCGGCCACCATTCGCCGCTCGGCCAGAATGCTATTGAGGTAATTCACCTGGTCGTCGCCGCGGCAGTAGAGCAGGCGCGTCGGCGTCGGATTGACGAAGTCGTAAGTGTCGTTGTCGCGGAGGGCGACGTTGTATTTGTTGTCCGGATTGTCGCGCAGCTCTTTGGCGAAGGCCGGGGTGAGCAGGCGAGAGGGGTAGTAGGTCATGTTGCCTTCCGCGATCGTGTACTGGCGCAGGAGTTCGCGCGTCAGCGAGTCGAGCGGGACGCCACCCGTGGCGTACTGGTCCCTGAACCGCGTGATGATCGGGAGGTAGGGCGCGCGGAAGATCGTCGCGAGGTCGTCGTTCAGCTCGGGGTACACGGCCTGGTAGCCGAGCACGGTATACGGGAGGAAGGCGAGGTAGACGAAGGTCGAGTCCTTAAGGATCACGGAGTCCTTCATGATCTCGCTCACGGAGTACGGACCGCTCATGTGCGCGGCGGCCGTCACCTTAATCTGCGGAAATTCCTCGACGAGGATTTCGTGGAGCGCCATGCTCGCGTGGCCGCCCTGGGAGTAGCCCGTGAGGAAGAGCTGGTCGTTGGTCGCGTTCGCGAATTCGGGGGCGCTCTTCAGCGCCTCCATCATCCGGATGGCCGCGAGGGCCTCTGAGCGCGCGTGGACGTAAGGGTGGAAGCCCTCCTGGTCGTCGCCCATGTTAAGGAAATCGGGTGCGATTGCGACGTAGCCCTGCGTGGCCGCGACGTAGGCTAGGTCACGCCCCACGGCCGCGCGCGAGGGCACGGCGTACTTGGTGAGCGTCGTGCCGTGTTGGTAGACGAGCACCGGGAAGCGCTCCTTCGTCGTGGTCGGTCGCACCATCAGGCCCGAGACGGTGTCGAGCCCGCCCTCGAAATTCTCCATCGTGTAGTTCACCACGTAGTAGTCGATGTCGCCGCGTGAACTCAGGCTAAAGCCCGCCAAAAGAAAGCTGAGATCGGCGAGGTCGCGCGTGAGCGTGCCTCGCTTCTGGAGGCTGATAAGGTTTTGGGCTTCGGCGCCCGCCGCGCCAAAGGCCAGGCAAAGGGCGAGCACCGAGGAGGTAAAGATTTTCATGCGGTCAGGATAGTAGGTTTGGCGACGCGCAAGGTCGGAAAGTTTATGGCGGAGCCCAGGGTAGGAATTTGCTTAAGTATTACATTTACATAGAAAGACCGCCTCAGGCGCGCGCGCGACTCCAGATCCGAATCGTGCGATCGTCCCCGCCCGTCACCAGGGCGTCCGCGATCCAGCAGCAGGCGTTCACGGAGTAGGCGTGTCCGCCGTCGCGGGCCGCGGTGAGGGCTTTCGCCAAAACGAGCTCTGGATCCGTCTCCCACAGCCGCACCTCCCGGTCGCGCCCCACGGAAGCCAGTAGACCTCCCCCGTCCAGCGCGAGGGCATTGACTGTCGCCCCGTGCGCGGCGGCGTGCCCGTTTTGCCGATAAGGCGCCGATACGTCCCAACTCCGGATGGCGCCGTCCCGACCCGCGGAATAGAACCGACCCTCGCCGACGACGATGCTGAAGACGGTCGACCCGTGGGCGCGCTCCCGTACGTCCACCGTCCGAAGGCTCCCCGGATCGACGAAGTGTAGGTCCCCGGCGGCCGTACCCACGACCAGGAGGCGCGACCCCGGGAGGTAGGCCACCGAGCGCAGCCGGACTGTATCCACCCGGCGACTACGCTCGAACGTACCCGCGCTCCGGCTCCAGCGCGAGAGGTAGCCGTGGCCCCCGACCGCGAAGACGGCCTCCGCGGTGGCGCACAGACCGAAGAGACCGTCTTTGTGGAAGTCCCAGCGCTTCGGCAAGCTCGTGGCGGAGGTATCGATCCAGTAGAGGTCGCCCGAGAGCGTCCCTACGATCACCTCACCCTCCTGCGCGCCGTCGAGCGGGAGGATACAGAAGACCCGGTCGTCGATCTGGGCCACGAGCCGGCCGTCGTCGGCGAAGGGCGCGGCCCAGTGTACGAGCATGCCCTCGCCCCCGCCGCTGAGCAATCCGCCGCGCCACGCCTCGAGCGCGTACACCGCGGCGGTGTGGCCCGTGAGGACCTGCGGGCGCTGGAAGCGGATCACGGCCATAAGGTCCGCGAAGATGGGCCTGCCGCCGGCGGGCTACGCCTTTTGTCGCGACCTTGCCGCTGATGCCCGCCCTGCAATTCGACCGATACCCCGACGGCTCCCGCAGCGTGGTGTGGGACAGCACCGAGTCCGCAAGCGAACTACTTGCCGCGGTGCCGGAGGCCTGGCGCGAGCGACTGCCGAGCCACGAGGCGCGCCGACGCG
>JBGTKC010000011.1:0-2801 GCA_041744755.1 Saprospiraceae bacterium | reverse complement strand
CGCACCGCCGCGCCCGACCGCGCGCTGTTCCACTACAAGGCCGCCCACGACCTCGAGCGCGCGGTGATCAACGAGAAGAACCAGCGCTACGTGACGGCCGTCAACGCCCGCTGGGAGGCCGAGCAGAAGGCCGCGCAGATCGAGGAGCTCGCCCGCGAGAACTCGGTGGTCCGGGAGCGGTCCGCCCGCAGCACGCGCTTCTCGATCGCGGTGATCAGCGCGCTAAGCCTGCTGGCGATCCTAATGGGCGTGCTGTATCGCCAGCGGCACCTCGTGCTGCAGCGCGACATCGCCCGCCTCGACCAGCAGCGCATGGCGAGCCAGATGAATCCCCATTTCCTCTTCAACGCCCTCAACAGCATCAAGGCCGAGATGATCGGCGGGCGCAGCCACGACGCGATCCTACTCCTGGGACAGTTCGCGAGCTACATGCGGCGGATCTTGAGCTCGAGCATCGACGAGGCCGTAACCCTCGGCGAGGAGCTCCGCAGTGCACAGCTCTACTTCGCGATCGAGAACTCGCGCCTCTCGCGCACGGTCGACTTCGAGCTCGCCGTAGACCCGGAGGTAGATCCGGAGGAGGTGATGGTGCCGCCGCTGATCCTCCAGCCCTTCATCGAGAATGCCCTCCTGCACGGGCTGCGCGGTAAGGACGGCGAGAAGCGTCTCGTCGTGGCGGTGCGTAGGGCCGGACCGAGCGTGGTGGAGGTGCGGATCCGCGACAACGGGGTCGGTCGGGCGGCGGCGGGCGCGCACCGGACCTCCCACGAGCAGCCGAGCTACGGGTTAAGCATCACGCGGCGGCGCCTAGAGCACTTCGCCCGTAAGCGCCGGCACCAGACCACGGAGGTGGAGTTCGTCGATCTGCGGGATGCGTCTGGAGCGGCGAGCGGAACGGAGGCGGTGTTGCGGTGGAGAGTGTAGAGGCCCCTAGCGATGCTCGGTAGAGGGTCAAGCTTCGCTCTGGATGGGCGGCGAAGCAGGGTTAGGCAGTCATTGCGAGACGCGGAGCTGGTGTTGCAATGTGCTAAATGGGCTGTGCTTTCGGCCCTACATTGGGCGGGGTCAACTCACGTCCAACTCCCCCATCGAACTGCGGTAGTGCGCATTCGGGTAGCGCTGGCCGTTGAAGGTTTTGGCGACCGCCTTCACCGATTGCTCATCTCCCGGAAGCGCCTTAAAGTCCGCGCAGGTGTGGCTACAGCAGGCGTCGAAGGTTTTGGCGCAAGCTGAACACTGGATGAAAAGCAGGTGACAGGGGTCGTTGGCGCAGTTGGTGTGAGCGTCGCAGGGTGTGCCGCACTGGTGGCAGCGACTGATGACCGCGTGGCCGATGCGCTCGCCGAGGCGCTCGTCGAAAACGAAGTTCTTGCCGACGAAACGGTTGTCGAGCCCCTCGGCTTCCACTTGCCGCGCGTAGTTGATGATGCCGCCGTCGAGCTGGAAGACCTTCGCGAAGCCGCGGTGCTTGAACCACGCCGAGGCCTTCTCGCAGCGGATGCCGCCGGTGCAGTACATGAGCACGGGCGCGTCCTCGCGGCCGCGCAACAGCTCCTCGACAATGGGTAGGGACTCGCGGAAGGTGTCGACGCTCGGGCGCAGGGCGCCATCGAAGTGGCCGACCTCTGACTCGTAGTGGTTGCGCATGTCGACCAGGATAGCGTCCGGGTGCTCGGCCAGTTTATTAAAGCGGGCGGCGTCGAGGTGGGTACCGCCGTCGGCCGGGTCGAAGGTGGCGTCGTCGAGTCCGTCGGCGACGATCTTGTCGCGGGTTTTGACGACGAGTTTGTAGAAGCTGGCGTCGTCGTCCTCGATGGCGAGGTTGAGGCGTAAACCGCGGAGCTCGGGCTGGGTGTCGAGGTAGGTGCGCAGGGCGTCGAGGCGCGCGGTGGGGACGCTGGCCTGGGCGTTGATGCCTTCGCGCGCGACGTAGACGCGGCCGAGGACATTGCAAATGGCTAAGTTTCGGTAGAGATCGTCGCGGAAGCCTTGCGGATCTGCGATGCGTACGTAGCGGTAGAAGCTGAGCGTGGTACGGGGAGTGGAGCTAATGCGGGACTGGGCCCGGAGCTCGGCAGTGTTGACGCGATTGTGGAGCATGGCTGATTGAAACGCAGAGGGCGCAGAGCGCGCGGAGGGTGGGGCTTGCCGACTGCGTTGACGGTCTTTCTTCCAACGCAAAGGCGCAAAAGTAGAACGCGCAAAAGCGCTAAGAGGTAGGGTCGCCTCACACGGCAAGTGCGAAGGCACATTGAGAGCTGAGAATTGAAGATTAAAAATCTCCCCCGTCCATCTTCGCCCCCGCATGCGCCTCTTCTTCCTCCTCGCCCTCGCCATCGTCTGTTCTGGCGAAGGCCTCCCCGCCCAGGTCGTCAACATCGAGCGCCTCCGGCTCGACTCCCGCAAGCCGGGCTGGTCGGGATCGGTGGGGGCCAACCTCGACCTGACCCGCAACCAGCGCTCGGTCTTCAACGTCGGGACGAACGCCAACACGCAGTACCGGCGCGACTCGAACCTGTTCCTGTTCGTGAGCCAGACGGGTCTGATTAAGGCCAGCGGACAGCAATTTCAGAACTTTGCCTTCGGGCACCTGCGCTACACGCGCAACGTGACGCGCCACCTCGCGCTCGAGGCCTTCGGACAGCTGCAGCAGAACCGCGTCAACGGCATCCAGAGTCGCGGTTTGCTGGGGGCGGGCGTGAGGACGCTCGTCTTCGAGAAGCCGAACGGCGCCGGGTTCTTCGGCTTCCTCGTGGTGCAAGAGCGCGAGCGTGAGGTGGTGGATTCGATCCCGCTCCACC
>JBGTKC010000010.1:0-25612 GCA_041744755.1 Saprospiraceae bacterium | reverse complement strand
CGACCAGCGCACCCAGCGCTTCCAGGCCGACGTCACGCTCCAGCGCACCTGGGCGATGCGTAACCCGAACTGGAGCTTTTACGCCGGTGGCGGCCTCGGCGTCCTGACCTACGGCGCTCGCAACGTCGACGCGGCCGACCGCAACCTCGGCGAGGGCTCCGTCACGAATCTCACCGTCCAGGGCCTCGCCGGCTTCCGCTACCAATTCGCGCGCGTGCCCCTGGAACTGGATCTGGGCGTCCGTGCGCGCTACGGAGGCAGAGGCTTCGGGCTCGACGCCCAGCCAAGTGTCGGGCTGCGGTATTGCTTCGGGAAGTAGGGAATCGGGGCAAGGCCAGCTCGCGGAAAGCCCGTGGCTTTCGCCAAAACTTACCGTCCTTTCCCACATCATGACCCTCAAGCACATCGCCCTCCTCGTCGACGACTACGACGTGGCCATCGCCTGGCTCACGCGCTGCCTGGCCTTCGAGCTCATCGAGGACACGCCGACGGAAGGCAAGCGTTGGATCGCGATGCGGCCGGCGGGAGGGGGGTGCTCGCTGATTTTGGCGAAAGCTAAAGACGACCGGCAGCGTGCCTCGGTCGGTGATCAATTCGCAGGACGCGTTGGCTTCTTTCTCGCGACGGACGACTTCGCGGCGGACGAGGCACGTCTCCGCGCGAACGGCGTGACCATCGTCCGCGAGCCCGTCGACCAGCCACACGGGCGGGTGCTGGTGTTCGAGGATGCCTGGGGGAATTGGTGGGATTTGATTGGGTGATCGCCGCCGACTCGACCCGGATGTCGCATGTCTCTCATGCCACTTACCTACCCCGTCACGTGTTACCTTTGATTGACTTGCTGCTTCCGCACATTGTAGATAAACAGCTCTACGCAGCGCTTTCGCTGGCGGCGCTGCTGTGCCTCATCGGCTGCGACGAGCGCAGGGGTGGGCTCTTCTCGGCTATGCCCGCGGGCTACATCGGCGAGGACGGGCGCGTGTGCGACCTCACTCCGGGACTCGCGCCGCCGGTCGGTTACCGCTTGGACACGCTCGGCACGTTACCTACTAATGATCTGAACTACCGCAAACTGAGGTTCGTGCGTCCGGATCGTGCGTACCTCTTGTCTCTTAGGCTAGCTTCCTCGGGGAGGACGGTGGTGTCTCGCACCGACGACGGTGGGCGGACCTGGCGCGAGCTACCCGTATCCCACCGGACGGACCCCCTCGGCATGGCCTGCTACGGGAGGGACACCTGCGTAGTGAGTGTCACGCAGTGGGAGGGTACCCGCGGCTACCGAACGTTCGACGGTGGTGCGTCCTGGGAGGCGCTCCCTTTCGAAGGGCCCGTCAATGATTTGGTGAGCCTGTTTTACATGGCCACGGGACAGCTCTTTGCCGTCTCTGGGCAATTCGGCGGACGAGTGGTCCGCTCCAACGACCAGGGGACGAGTTGGCGCCCGGTCGGCGACCGAACCGACATTCGACAGTTATATCCCGTGCCTGGGTTCGATAGCCTCTTCTACGCAGTGAGCACCTCGAATGACTTCATCGCCTTAGATACAGCGGGCACGCTACTTTACCGGTGGCCCGTCCCCGTATTCCAAAACGGTACGATCCTCGGCCTGCAGGTGATTGACCGGGACCACGTCGTGGCTCGGGGGGTGAGTACGCTGCACATTTCCTCGGACGGCGGGCGGCAGTGGACTAAAATTCCGGAGCGCGTAGAGGGCTTCGTCGGCTTCGAGACCCCGGCCCGCGGGATCATCGTCACGCGCGAGAAGCTCTGCACCGACTACGACGTCTCCCTCACGCGCGACGTGTTCGCCGTCACCACCGACGGTGGCGACTCCTGGGCCAAGCCCGATACCCTCAGCACGCACCTCGGCAGTGATCTGTCGCACTGCCAGTCCATGGGCAGCGGCGAGTGGCGCTGCATCCTACGCGACAGATTGATTGCGCTGAGGCCACGGTAGCTTGAGGACAGCCGGCCGCGATACCTTCAGCCCGTGGGCTCCCGCACCGCCGTTCCTTAGCGCCCACCTCAATCCCCCACGATGGCGAAGCTTACCCTCCTTAACGCTGCGCTGCTCGCCCTCCTCGCCTGCCGCGCCGACATCAAGAATCCGGATGCCGAGGTGAGCGTCGAGCCGGGGACACGTGCGGATACGGCTTTCGCCAAAATGAGTCCTCACGCTAGCGAGGAGTCGACGCCTCTCGTCGAAACTGTGGTTGGCTATTGGATTGGCGACTTTAAGCCGGATGTAAAGGATAAGCAAAAATTAGAAATCTACACTGGCGAGCACACCGCATGGACTCGTACCAATAAGATCAACCTGTCGATAGATTGTGTCACCCGCGACAGCGTATTTGGGCATAGTGTGGTGGCCGGTAACGACCGGCCGTTTAGGGGCAGCATGACGCAAGGCCCGGGTGGCAGCCAGCAGTTCGAGGTCCGCGAGCCAGGCGACAATCGTTATGACGGCAGCTTCGCCTTCACTATTGACAGCGACGAACCCACCGGCACTTGGCAAGCCTACAAGAAAATCGAGATCCCGCAGCGCAGATACACTCTCCGTCGCCGGACGTTTGTTTATAATCCGAATTTCGAGGTCGAAAACAGTCGATATGTTGACTGGACTCGCTATCACGAAGAGGAGGCCTCGGAAGCGGAAGTCGAAGAGGCAGGTAGCGACGTTGAAGTCTGGATGGAGAAAACCTACGCTGCCTCCACGATGGCCGCCTTCGAACTCAACGCCTCCGCCGAGCGCCTCACCGACGCCCAGGTAGCTAACCTCAAGCGCGGCGACCTCATCATCATCCGCAACGCCATCTACGCGCGGCACGGGTACTCTTTTCGCGAGCGCCCCCTGCGGGCCTTCTTCGACCAGCAGGACTGGTACATCCCCGTCCACGCCGACATCACGTCCGCTTTCACTCCCGTAGAGTTGGCCAACATCAAACTACTGCTGCGCTACGAAGGGAATGCGGCGGAGTACTACGACCGCTTTGGGAGGGGCTAGGCGGCACGGGCCCGCAGTGGCGCATGTCCCGCTACAGCGTCACGCGGTCCAGTGCGCTCTTGTGCTCGCCCTCGCGGCCTTCGCCTACCTCTGCTGGCTCATGGTGCTCATCACCGTGCAGTACGTCCCGGCCGACGTCAACGTCGCCTTCCTACGCGTCAAGACCGCCGCCCTGGCCGCGCCCTACTACCGCTACGCCTTCTTCGCGCACGTCTACACCAGCATAATTGTCTTGCTGGCCGGCGCGCCGCAGTTCTCGACGGTTTTGCGGCAACGCTACCCCGCACTCCACCGCGGGCTCGGGCGCGTGTACGTGGGGCTGGTTTTGGCGACAGCCGCTCCCACCGGACTCGTCATGGCCTACCACGCCAACGGCGGTTGGACGGCCCAACTCAGCTTCGTCCTACAGGCCGTGCTTTGGTGGGCCTTCACGTACCGCGCCCTCGCCACCATCCGCCGGGGTGATGTCGGGGCGCACCGCCGTTACATGCTCTTCAGTTACGCGATGACCCTCTCCGCCCTCACCCTGCGCCTGTGGAAGTGGGGCATCGTAGCCGCCTGGGCACCCCCGCCCATGGACACCTACCGCGCCGTGGCCTGGCTCGGCTGGACCGTCAACCTGCTGGCCGCGTACCTCTACCTCGAGCAGGGAGCGCGCCACAGCGTACAGACGTTGCATGAACCACTCCCTCAAGCCAGGCCCTTCTAAAACGCGTCCTTCCCCTCCCCAGCTGCGTAAAGTGCCGAATCCTCCCCTCCCCGTTGTACCCGCGCTGCACGTAAATCTTGCCGGTCGGCTCGAATCCCTCCCAACCCGAGTGCTCGCTGGGGACCACGCGCTGTCGGTTCCGCCGTAAGGACGACTCCACGTGCGCGAGCATCGCCGAGCCCTGGCCCTGCGCCATGCGCGCCTTCCGCACGGCCATACAGTAGAGATTCTCTCGCGCCTGCAGCCGCGAAGTGGATTCCATTGCTCAAAGCACCCCCTGCATTGCCGCCGTAGAGCCGGACGTTTACCAATTTCAGCGGCTTCGGAGCTGTCTCGACGCCCGGGTGCTCGGCCGTATACGTTTTGGCCTAAGCCTGAATCGGCCACCGGACTCAGTATTTCTGCCGGGGACGCCGGGCGTGATGCGCACACAGGAGCTGGCAAAGCGGCGCAACGGCCGGCACGGGAGTGGGCACCCGCGCCAGAGATGTCTCTGCGGCCTCCGCGCCTCCTTGCTATCTCCTAGCGCCGCAGGCGCATCAAAAACTCCAGTCCCGCTTCCACGTATCGATCACGTCCACGCTCACTTTAAACGTCTGCTCAGGTTTGAAGGCACTAGAATTGGCAGCTACGCCATAGACGCCAATCCTCAAGCGCCTACGTACACCCAATTTAAAGGTCCGCTCTATCCCCGCTAGGATCTCCTCGTGTCGATAGCCGCCCCCTTCGCTCAGGTACATAAAGCCGCCCCCGACCACGAATTCTACACCCGTTAATCTTAGTAACGGGAGATTATTAAGAAAGGCCCCATTAAAGTGGTGCAACGCGTGCGCTTCAAAAAAAGGCCGCGTCGTCGTCAACAGCGTATCGATGATCTGGAAGCTGGCCAGCGGTGAGGAAAATAGCACTGGATTGCTCCTCGGGAAGCGTTTCGTATCGATGAACGGTAACTCTTTAGAGCTCGTGAACGTGCCCACCCTCGCGATGTAGCGGGTGTTGCCCACGGGACCGAGCAGCAGGTTTTGCGAAAGCGAACCCTCGACGTACCCGAAGTCGACGTCCGAGCCGAAGGCATTTGGGATGCCGCGTTTGTAGCGTACGCCGAGCGTCGGCCACGCACTCCCCAACACCACCTTGCGCGTCGGCTCCGTGATGAACTTTTGGAAGGGCGTGAAGCGCAGTCCCACCTCCGCGGTTAAGGTCTCGTAAGGTTGGAACAGCGGCGCCACCGTCTCGTCGTCGATGGCGGTCCCGATGAAGCTCAGTGAGCCGGTAGCCGGCAGCCTTTCGGCAAAACTTACGGTCGCGTCTACGAACAGTCCGTTGAGAACTTCGTACGAGTGCCCAATACGACCGCGATTGACCAAAAAGTAGTTCGAACGCTGGAGTTGATTCAGGATCGCGTCATTCGGATTCACCGCCTCGTAGCCGCGCTCCAGGTCGAAGTTGACGGTGCCCAAGTGCATCGGGTCGTAGCGCCACGACGTAAAGGAGCTCCCCTGAATGTCCTGGTCCGCGAGGCCGACACTGCCGCTCAGCGAGGTGTATACCCGCCGCCCGTTAGGATAAGTCTTCGCGTAGTGGACGTAAGGCCCGACGCGGAAGCCGCCCACGACGTTGAAGCTAATCCACGAGGGGAGACTCCCGAAAAACAGCTCCTGCTGCGAGCGCCAATCCCGGAAGCCGACACCGTCCCAGACGATCTCGAGCGCCTTGATTCTGTTGAAGGCCGTCTCCAGACTGTCGCGGTACTCGGGCGTACTGCGGCGTGCCGTAATGCTGTCGCGCACGCGCGTCACGAGCGCCTCGTCGAGCTCCAAGGCTTCCGGTCGGGCGGCCTCCCAGTAGACAGAGTCCCGCTTGTAGGCCTCCGCCTCCGTGACGGCAAGCTCCCCGCGGAAGAAGTTTTGCGGAAACGCGACCCCCAACGCGTAATCGCTGTACCGGATCGTGGTCTTCCCCTCGAAGCGCTTCCGCTTCCCCTGGTCCGTCGCGTACGTGAACACCTGTCGCACCGGCAGCCACGTCGAGTCGCCCACGAGGCCGTAGGTCTGCTCGAAGCGCATCTCGTCCAGGAACCGGAGGGCGCCTGGCGGCAAAACCACATCGATACGGTTGATGACCCAGGTCCCTTCGTTGATCCAGATCCGCCCCTCGACACCCGCGTCGCCCGAGCGCCGCGACGTGATCTCGATCTCGTGCACGAGCTCCGACGAGCCCCCCACCGTCGTCTCCGCCCGCGAGCTAAGCAGCTTGAACTTGTAACTTAGCACCGCCGTCGGCGACAGCGGCGAGAGCAGCTTCAGGTCGAGCAGCGATCCGAAGTCCACCTGCGAACGGTAGAAGTCGAAGTCGCCGTCGCCGAACAGCGGCACGAACAGCCCAGCCTTCTCGCCCGAGACCCGGAAGCCGTGGCGCTCCTCCTTGTAGTTGCGCGGCGACTCGTAGTTGAGCGTAAGGCGTGTCTCGACGAGGTTGAGGTTCGTGAGCAGCGCCTGAGTGGCGGAGTCCAACTCCGGCGCGGCGGCCGCCGCCATTTCGGCGGGGATGCCGTCTTCGTCGCCGGTCGTCGACACGCCCACCACCGGCTCCTTGCCCTTCGCCTCCCGGCGTTCGCGCTGCCGCCGCCGCCGATCCGTCTCGAAGCTCTCAATGTCCTCGCGGGCCTTGAGGTAGACCTCCACTTTGTAGCTCGCGATGTCCATCAGGCGATCCTTGCGCCGCTCGGAGGCCTTCGCGATGATGGCGTAGGCCGGGTCGCGCTTCGAGGCGCTGATGATAATCTCGTTGAGCTCGGCCGCGGAGGTAGACAGCGTGAAGTCGTTACGCACCGTGGTCTCCCCGACGACGAGCGTGTCGTCCGAGGTGCGGTAGCCGAGCGCGCTGACGGCCACGCGGTACTCGCCCGCGCTCGGGAGCCGGAAGTAGAAGGCCCCGTTGTCGTCGGTGGCTGTACCGGTGTGGAGGTCCGGGAAGAAGAGATTGGCGTAGGGCAGAGGCTCGCCGTCGGCCCCGCGCACGGTGCCTTCGAGAGCGGCTTGCGCCAAAACCTCGTAGGCGGCGGCGAGGAGGGGGAGGAGTATGAGGAGGGGGCGCAGCAAGACGGAAGCCTAACGGCTGGGGCGGGGCAAACGTTATCGTGAGGGGGTTTGCGCCGGGGAACCTGCGGCGCTCAACGCAGAGGCGCGACAGGGAGACGCAAAGGCGCTGATGCCCGGCTACCCTCACGCACGGCGCGGCAAAGCGTCCGGAGGGTTTTGCGCCCTTTGCGTGCGGTTACTCGTTTGCGTCTTCGCGTTGGAAGGGCCTAGATCAATACTCCCGTTGGTCTAGACGATCCTCTACCATACTGCGCTCAGCCGGGGGGCGACCTATCGGTAGCTTGCCGGACGTATGCTCGGACCCTTCCTCTCCGCCCTGGCTATCCTTACCCTCGCCTGCCAAGCCCCCTCTACCACCGCCCATCTCCAGGCCACCGACGCCAAAAACGTCAGCGCCACCGTCGGCGCCCTCACCGTCCCCGTCGCTACGGCTGCCATCCTCGACTCGGCCAAGCGCTACCTCGCCCAGCCGCCCGTCCCCATCACCGCCACCGTGAGCCCACGCTCCGCCGGCGGCGCGCACGATTTCTACTCCGAGGGGGACTATTGGTGGCCCGATCCCGTCTCCCCCGACAGTCCTTACGTGCGCCGCGACGGACTTACCAACCCCGCCAATTTCAACGACCACCGCAACGCCATGCGCGACCTCGCGCGCTGGGTAGCCGCCCTGGTGGCGGCCTACGACCTGACCGGCGACGAGCGCTACGCCGCGCACGCCGTGGCGCACCTGCGGACGTTCTTCCTGGACGCGGAGACGCGCATGAACCCCAACCTGCTGTACGCCCAGGCTATTAAGGGGCGCTTCACGGGGCGCGGCATCGGGATTATTGACACCATCCACCTCATCGAGGTCTGTCGCGCTATCGAGCGACTCGCGGCCCTCGGCTACCTCAACGCAGCGGGTACGAAACCTTACCGCGCCTGGTTCGACGCGTACGCCACCTGGCTCACGACGCATCCCTACGGCACCGACGAGCGCGACCACGGCAACAATCACAGTACTTGGTGGGCGGCGCAAGTAGCGGCGTTCGCAAAACTCGCCGAGCGCGAAGACTTACTTGCCCTGAGCCGCAAGCGCTTCCGTACCTTAATCGGCGAGCAACTCGACGCCAAGGGCGGCTTCCCTGATGAGCTGGAGCGGACGAAGCCCTACAGCTACAGCCTCTTCAACCTCGAGGGCTACAGCGTACTCGCCGAACTTGCGTCCACGCCGACGGAAAATCTGTGGCGCTACCGCGGTCCGCGGGGTGGCCTGCGCGAGGCCTGGGACTTCATGTTGCCCTACATGCGCGACAAGTCCGCCTGGCCCTACCCGCCCGACGTGCAACACTACGACGAGGTCCCGGTCGCGCAGGTGGGCCTGCTCCTCGCCGCCGAGGCCTTCGCCGACTCCAGCTACCTCGGTACCTGGAGCCGCCTGCCCGACGCACGACTTTCCGAGGAGGTGGACCGGACGTACCCCCTGCGACAGGCAGTGCTGTGGCTGTCTGCCGCCGCGGAGTAAGTCGTGCTGCCGGGACGTAGTTTTGACGACAGCCCTTTCCTTCTTCAATTTCGGCCATTTGAACCCCTACCTACCGTTTTGGCGAAAGCCGTTTTGGCGAAAGCCGTTTTGGCGAAAGCCGTTTTGGCGAAAGCCGCCCGCGACTGTTGCGACGATGACGTATAGCTCGACCCGCGCGACTTTATGTTATCCCGGATTCGCATTTTCAATGGTATCGCTGTGGCTGCTGCTAGGCACTAATATCGGTGTCTCCGCGCAGAACGGCGCCACCTTCCGTCACCTCGGCAAGCGCGAGGGCCTGTCGCAGGGCTCGGTCTTCGCCATCGCGCAGGACGAGGCGGGCTTTATGTGGTTCGGGACCCGCGACGGGCTCAATCGCTACGACGGGCACGACTTCGTGCCCTTCCGCTCGGCCGACTCCGCCGGTACGGGACCCGTCGGGGACGACATCCGGGCACTCGCCTACGACAGCCTCGGCGGGCGGCTCTGGGTCGGGACCACCACCGGGCTCTGCGCCTACCGCCCCGCCACTGGCCGCTTCGAGCACTTCGCCAGTTTTGCCCTCGGGCGCCGCCCCGTTCGGACGGTCTACTCCGAGGCCGACGGTAAGCTCTGGGTGGGTTCGGCGGCGGGTCTGCACCAGTACGACCGACAGACGGGCCAGCTCAACGCCGTCGCCGTCGCGGGCCTGAGTGCGGACTACGCCGATGTCAACGCCGTGCTCCGCGACCGGCGCGGGCGACTCTGGCTCGGGACCGAGGGTGGTCTCGTGGAGGTGCGCCAGGAAGCTACCCAGCTACGCGCCGTCCCCTACCAACGGATCAACGAGCGACTCGGCACCGTCGGCAAAACGCCCGCGCGCGCCCTCTACCAGGACAGCGAGGGCTTCCTGTACGCGGCCACCTTCAAGAACGGCGTCTTCCGCTTCGATCCGGATCAGCCCGACGCCCCGATCACCAGCTACTCCGAGCAGGCCGCCGATCCGAACCAGCGTATCGTCAACGACAACGTCCGCGCCCTCGAGCCCGATGACCGCGGTGGCCTGTGGATGGGCACCTTCACGGGCCTCGACCGCCTCGACCTCGCCAGCGGCACCCTACAGCACTTCCGCCACACGGGCCTGCGCAACGATGAGCTCAGCGACGGCTCCATCCGCTCGCTCTACGTCGACGGCCGCGGCGGACTCTGGGCCGGGACCTACTACGGCGGCGTCAATCACCTCGACCAGCGCTACGCCCGCTTCCGCAACTACGTCCACCTCCCGCAGGCCAACTCCCTGACCGCCAACGTCATCAGCTCCTTCGCCGAAGACGGGCGGGGTAATCTTTACGTCGGCACCGAGGGTGGGGGCTTGGACCGCCTCGACCTCGCCACCGAGAGTTTCAGTAACTATGCCTTCGAGTCCGCCGACCCCAGTAGCCTCAGCGGTCCCAACGTCAAGGATGTCCTCGTGGACGGCGACCGGGTCTGGGTCGGGACCTTCAACGCCGGTCTGAATCTACTCGATCCCGCCAGCGGTCGCGCGCGGCACTTCCGCGCCACCGATGTGGGTCCGCACCTCAGCCACGACAACGTCTACACGCTGCTCAAGCGCGGGGACGACCTCTGGATCGGGACCTACGGCGGGGGCATCGACGTGCTCCACGTGCCCACGGGCGAGTTCTACCACTACCGCAGCTCGCCTAACCAGCCGCGCGATCTCGGCAGCGACATGGTACGCGTCCTCCACGAGGATGCCCGCGGCGGCTTGTGGGTCGGCACGGACGAGGGCCTCAGCCGCGTCACCACCGACGCCGACGGCAGGCCCGCAGCCTTCGATCTCGTACTGCCACACACCACTGTCTACTGCCTCTACAGCACTCCCGACGGCACGATCTGGGTCGGGTCCCAGGGTCAGGGCCTCATCCGCTACGACGTGGACGGCGACGAGAAGACGCGTTTCCGCAAAACGGACGGCCTCTCGGGTAACACGGTCTTCGGAATCCTCCCAGACGAGCGCAGGCGCTTGTGGATCAGTACCAACGAAGGTCTCTCGCGTTACGATCCGACCACGGGGCAGTTCGCGAACTTCGACCACGACGCCGGTCTCCAGACCCGCGAGTTTAACTTCGGCGCTTACCACCGCATGAGCACCGGGGAGCTGCTCTTCGGCGGGATCGACGGCTTCACGCGCTTCTCGCCGAAGGCTATCGTGCCCAATGAGGCCGTGCCGCCGGTCGTGTTTACGGCGCTTTCGCAAAACGGTCGGCCCCTCACCGCCGACGCTCACGGCGAACTGGCCGGCAGCCCAAACCAGCTCACCGGCCTCACCTTTGACTACGGGACGGCCAACTTCTCGGTCGGCTTCACGGCGCTGGACTACTACAGTCCGGAGTCGAACCCCTACCGCTACAAGCTCGACGGCATCGACCAGGAGTGGACAGAGGGCTTCGGGAAGGGCTTGGCCACGTACACGCTCCAGCAAGAGGGGACGTACCTGTTGCGCGTCCAGGGCGCGAATGCCGACGGGCGCTACAACCCGACCGAGCGCCAGATGACCATCACCGTGCTACCGCCCTGGTACCGTACCGCGTGGGCTTACCTGCTTTACGCATTGGCCCTGCTCGGGACGGCCTTCGCGGTGTACCGCTACGTGGTGCTGCGGCAGAGCCTCCACCGCGAGCACCTCGCCCGCGAGCGCGACGAGGAGTTGCACCGCGGCAAACTGGCCTTCTTCACCAACATCACCCACGAATTCCGGACGCCGTTGACGTTGATCGTCGGCCCGCTAGCCGATTTGCGCAAACGCATCCCGCAGACGCCCGAGCTCATCGACCGCGTCGAGGGCATCGACCGCAACGCCCGCCGCCTGCTCGACCTCGTCAACCGTGTGCTGACGTTCCGCAAGGTGGCCTCGCGCCACGGCGGTTTGCACGCCCGCCAGCTGGATCTGGTGGCCTTCGTGAGGCTCGCCACCCTCGCCTTCCGGCAGGCAGCCGACCACCAGGGCGTCGAGCTCGAGTTTAGCTCCAGCGTCCCCGAGCTCACCGCCTGGGCCGATCCGGAGAAGATCGAGATCATTGTGGCTAACCTGCTCAACAATGCGCTGAAGTTCACCCCCAAAGGCGGCCGGATCGCGGTCGAGGTTACGGCGGTGCACGGGGATGTGCTGATGCGAGTCGTGGACACCGGCCGCGGTATCCCGACGGCGCTCAGGGAGCAGGTGTTCGAAAGGTTTTACGGAAGTGAAACCACCTCCACCCACGTCGGGACTGGTATCGGGCTCGCTTTCACGCGGGAATTGGTCGAGCTGCACGGCGGTCGGATCGAACTCACGGACACGCCCGGCGGCGGGGCCACGTTCACGGTGCGGATGCCGCTGGAGGACGCGACGCCAGGTCCGCGGTCGGTGGGAAGCCCCGAGCCCCACGTGGCCGACGAGCTGCTGGCCGACCCGGAGGCCTACGAGGAGGAGCTGGTGGAACTGGTGAGCCAGGCCGGTCTCGACGTGACGGGCGATCCGCGCCAGCGCCTGCTGATCGTGGAGGACAACGAGGAGGTGGGCGACTATTTGGCCACGGTGTTCGAGGACGACTACCAGCTGGCTTTCGCCAAAACGGGCGTCGAGGGCATTGCCGCCGCCAACGGCCCGAACCCACCGCACATCATCGTGAGCGACGTGATGATGCCAGAGATGGACGGTCTGGAGATGTGTCAAGCCCTCAAGCTCGACCTGGCCACGAGCCATATTCCCGTGCTCTTGCTCACGGCTCGCAGCGGCGAAGCAGCGCGTCTCGAAGGCTTGCGCACCGGTGCCGACGACTACCTCGCCAAACCCTTCCAACCAGAGGAGATCAGGCTTCGCGTGAGGAACGTTTTGCGGACACGCGAACGCGCGAAGGCCCTCTTTACCAAAGTAATCAAAGTAGAGCCAAGCCGCATCAGCACGACCTCCCCCGACGAGCAGTTCCTGGTGGACGCCCTGGCCGCCGTGGAGCGCAACCTCGACGACGTCAACTTCGGCGTCGTGCACCTGGCCCGCGAGCTCAACGTGAGCCGGGCCTTGCTCTTCACCAAAATGCGCGCGCTCACCAACCAGACCCCGGGCAGCTTCATCAAGCACATCCGCCTCAAGCAGGCCACGCAGCTGTTGATCGAGAGCAATTTGAACGTGTCGGAGGTGGCGTACACGGTGGGCTTCCGGGACCCGAAGTATTTTAATAAGTGTTTTCGGGAGGAATTCGGCGTGCCGCCGTCGAAGTATAAGGAGAGCGTGGGGGTGACGCAGTAGCCTTTGCGTGTTTTCGATTCGCGCCTTTGCGTTGAAATCAACTACTCTAGCTTCAAGACCTCACTCCCTGCCAATAAGAAAGCCCCGGTGCCGAAGTTCTGGTAGCTCTCCGCCGACGCCGGCTTCGGGTCGTAGCCGATGTCCTGCACCCAGCCCACCATGCCGTCGTCCTTCTGCACGGCGCGTAGGGCGGACCAGGCCTTGGTGACCACGGGTAGGTACTCCTCCTTCGACAGCAGGCCATTGTTGATCCCCCAGGCGATCGCGAAGACGTGGAAGCCGGAGCCGCTGGCCTCGCCGTGGGGGTAGTCCTCCGGGGCGAGCAAGCTCGTGCGCCAGAGGCCATCTTCGGGCTGGAGCTCCTTGACGCGCGCGGACATCTCCTTGAACAGGTCGACGAAGAAGGGGCGGCGCTGGTAGTCCTTCGGCATCTCGTCGAGGATGAGGGCGAGGCCGCCCAACACCCAGCCGTTGCCGCGACTCCAGAACACCTTGCGGCCATTGCTCTCCTTGACGTCGTCCGGGCTCCCGGTCCACACGAAGCGGGTGTCGCGGGCGAAGAGCCGCTCGTCCTTGTCGTAGAGGAGGTCGTAGGTCTCCTTATAGTAGCGGTACATCTCGTCGAGGTACGCCTCGTCCTTGGTGATGGTCGCGTACTCGGTAAGCACCGGAGGCGCCATGAACAGCGCGTCGCACCACCACCAGAGGATCTCCTCCTTCCGGGACTTGTCGCCCTGCTTCCACTCGTGGTCTCGGTAGAGGTGGTCGGCGATCCAGGCCTTGGTGGGCGCCATATCTACGGTCCCGGGCTTTTGCTCGTCGAGGTAGAGGTACGCGTAGGCGATCGCGATATCGTCGGCGTGGTTATACCGTTCCCAGGTTTGCCAGTTGTACTTGGCGCCCATGTCCTCGATGCCCTTGAGGTAGGCCGGGTTGCCGGTGGCCTTGTGGGCACGGGCTACGCCGGTGTAGAAGGCGCCGTTGGTCCAGTCGGTCGGTTTCTCGGACTGCATCGGGTGGGCCTCCTGCCACCGGAAGGCGGAGAGCATGGCGGCCTTGGTCTCGGTGGGGGAGGCGCTGAGAGCGGATTTAGTTTTGGTAGTACAGGCGGCGAGGAGGGCGAGGAGGGCCAGGGACAGGGACAGGAGTGGGGCGAGGGTCCGGATCATTGGGAAGGGCTTAGTGTGGTGTGCGGGCGGGCGGGTGGCTCGAATTAAACCGATCCACGCCGCCCGGCCGTCCCGCGGAGGGGATTCTGGATGATCGGAGGGGGTAGTCGGGACGATTTTAGGGGGCCACGGCCGTCGACACCGCATCCTCACAGCTTCACGAAGATCCGCCTGCGGTACAGCAGGTAGGCTACGCTCCAGCAGATGGTCACGATGAAGATGGCAAACAGCAGAGAGGCTAGCTTCGGCACCGGGATGGCCGCGCTGAAGAGGTCGCGGTAGAGCCAGGCGTACACATTTGTTTCGTCACCTCCATAGGTAGCCCACTTGATGCGCAGGGCCGTCTTGACGAGCAGGCCCGACAGCGCGTAGACCACGAGGGGATTCTTGCCGAAGTGGACGAAGGGCGTGGCCCAGCGGCGGTGGCCCCGGTGGTCGACGAACTCGATGAGCACGGCCAGGGCGCAGGCCGCAATCCCGGAGGTGTATACGGCGTAACTGCTAGTCCACAGGGGCTTATTGATCGGGAGGAGGAGATCCCACGTGAGGCCGACGGCGAGGAGGCCGACGCCGAACAGCAGGATCGATTTGACGCGCGTGTGGTGATTTGGCGTAAGCCTTATCAGCCTGCCGACGTACGCCCCGAGCAGCACGTTGACGGCCGTGCCGAAGAGTCCGATCAGCCCCTCCGGATCGAACGGAATCCCGAAGCCGCCGTACATATGGTCGGCGCCGATGGTGGCGAGGTCGACGCTGCGTTTGAGATTGTCTTCGAGACTGTAAGGATCTGCGCCGCCGCCGAAGTAGAGCAGTGCCCAGTAGCCGAGCCCGAGCGCCGCAACCACGGCCAGCCACCTGCGTGGGGGGACGAGGACACACAGCGTTGCCGCAAAACCGTAGGCGAGGGCGATGCGCTGGAGCACTCCATAAATGCGCAGTTCTCCGAGTGCATGATCGTAGAACGGGAAGTAGTTAAGCAGCAGGCCGACGATAAAGATGGAGGCCGTCCGCCGCGCGATCTTGGCAAGGGCCGGTCCTACGGCCCTGGCGCGTCCATCCAGCGTGGGCTCTCCCGCCCACCCGAATCGCGACAGCGAGAAGTACAGCGAGACCCCGACGATGAATACGAAACTCGGGAAGACCAGATCCGTGAGGGTGCACCCGTGCCACTCGGAGTGGAGGAAGGGCGCGTAGACGTGTGACCAACTCCCCGGGGTATTCACCAGGATCATCAGGGCGATGGTGAGGCCGCGTAGGATGTCGAGGGAGAGGAGGCGCTGGGTGGGGACGTTGGAGATGGCGACCATGCGGGGAAGCTACAATCCCACCCCGAAGCCGGCCTCCCGTTCTGTCGCCGTGGCGATCGCCGGCCACGCGCCTCGTCTACCTTCCGCCCCATATGCCCAACACCGCCCTCCGCACCTTCGTCCACGCCTTGCCCAAGGCCGAACTCCACCTCCACGTCGAGGGCACCTTCGAGTCCGAACTCATGTTCGCCATCGCGGAGCGAAATGGCCTGAAATTGCCGTACGCGAGCGTGGATGCCCTGAAGGCAGCGTATCAATTCAGCAACCTCCAGGAGTTCCTCGACCTCTACTACGCTGGGGCGAGTGTCCTACTAAAGGAGGAGGACTTCTACGACCTCACCTGGGCCTACCTCTCTCGGGTGGCGGCGGAGAATGTGCAGCACGTCGAGCTGATGTTCGATCCGCAGACCCACACCGAGCGTGGGGTAGCCTTCGGGACAGTGGTCGCCGGGATCACAGCTGCCCTGCAAGAGGCCGAGCGACAGTTTGGCATGTCTACTCACCTCATCCTCTCTTTCCTACGGCACCTGAGCGAGGCCGATGCCTTTGCGACCTTAAAAGAGGCGGAGGGCTTTCGCCAAAACTTCGTAGGCGTCGGCCTAGACTCTTCAGAGGTGGGCAACCCCCCGAGCAAGTTTCAGCGAGTTTTTGCGGAAGCTAAACGGCAAGAATACAGACTCACGGCACACGCGGGCGAGGAAGGTCCGGCGAGCTACATCTGGGAGGCGCTGGACCTACTACATGCGGAGCGCATCGACCACGGCAATCGCTGCTTAGACGACGACGCGTTGGTAGATAGGCTGGTGGCTGAGCAGATCCCCCTCACCCTTTGCCCCCTGTCTAACGTGGCTCTCAAAGTCGTCCCGAGCCTCGATGGCTACCCCATCCAGGAGATGCTCGACCGCGGTTTGCTCGTCACCATCCACTCGGATGACCCAGCCTACTTCGGCGGCTACCTCACCGACAACTACGTGGCCCTGGCCGAGGCGACCGGGATCGCGGAGGCGGGCCTAACGCAACTGGCGAAGAACAGCCTGGCGGCGAGTTGGAAGTAGATCGAAGACATAACCGCTCCATGCCGCAGGTCACCGCAGCCAAGCGCCGCTAGGTGCGAAAGCTAACTGGCGGGGTACGTGAGCGCCGCGGACCCAGCAAAGCAGCCCATCCCAAATACCGCCCCGAACCATCCCAACCCCCCCCCAATCCCCCGTATCCACTCCTGTCTAGACGATTGACCCCTATGGTCTAGACGAACGCCGGATTTCGTCGGCATAATTTTGATCGGTCAACGGGAGCTTCGCTTAGGCGATCATTGCAGCCCTCGATGTACAACCAAATTATCGACCGAATCCGCATGGCCAAGCGTGTACTCCCTCTCTTACTTATCGTCCTTGGCCTCAGCGGCGTCACGGTGGTCGGTTTTGCCCAGACGGGCGCCATCACCGGTACGGTCTTCGATTCGGACGGCAAGGAGACACTCCCGGGCGCCAACGTCTACCAGGCGAGCAACCCCTCCGCGGGCACGGTCACCGATATCGACGGACAGTTCATCATCACGAAGGTGCCCGTCGGAGTCCAGACGATTACGGTGAGCTACGCCGGGTTCGAGACGCAGCTCATCGAGGTAGTCGTGGTAGAGGATGTCCCGGCCGAGCTCGATGTCACGATGTCCGCCGCGGCCATCATGGGGGACGTAGTGGTGATCACGGGGCAGGCCCTCGGGCAGGCGAAGGCCATCAACCAGCAACTGAACTCGGATGGCATCGCCAACTTCGTGTCGGCGGATAAGATGAAGGAGCTCCCGGATGTCAATGCGGCCGAGGCCATTTCGCGCCTGCCGGGCGTGGCCATCAACCGCTCGGGCGGCGAGGGATCGAAGGTAGTGGTGCGGGGGCTAGATCCGAAGTTTACGGCCATCTCTATTAACGGTGTGCGCTTACCGGCGACATCGGGCACGGACCGCTCGGTGGACTTGTCGTTGATTTCGCCGGAATTGCTGTCGGGGATTGAGTTGTTCAAGAGCCCGACGCCAGATATGGATGGGGATGCCTTGGGTGGGTCGATCAATCTTAACGTCATCAAGGCACCTAAAGAACGCAAGGGACGGGTGAAGGCCCTCGGTGGATATAATGGCCTGGCTGAGACCTGGAGCGACTATAAGTTCTCGGGCTCGTACTCACAGCGGCTCTTCAATGGTAAGGTCGGCATCTCCCTCAACGGCAACGCGGAGCGCTTTAACAGAAGCGGTGAGGTGACCCAGCTCGGTTGGAGGGACAATGACACGGCAATCATCGTTGGTAGCAATCCCGTCATCCGCGACCAGTTGGGTACCCGACTCACCTATAACGCCCGACGCGAGGCGCGTACGCGCCAAAATGGAAGTGTCGGGATTGACTTCAATCTCGGGGACCGGACGGAGTCGACCCTCCTCGGGATTTACTCGCGGACTGGTCGCGACCAGTTCAATCAAACCGAGCGCTACGATGTCGATAACGGTCGCCTCGTATTCAAGCCGAACATCGTTGAAACCTCCATCCAGCTGTTCAGTGGATCGATCTCCACCCGTCATGCTTTCGACGCCTTCAAGGTAGAGTGGGGAGCGGCGTACTCGAATATCCTCGGCGAGACTCCGTACGATTTCGAGCTCGAATTTTTCCAGGATCCCATAGCCTTCAAACGGAGTGTCTTCGATTACGAAAACGTCATACGTCCTCAGGGCTTCGATAACTTCGTACAGCGGGATTCGACGGCCGAATACCTGCAACGAGGGTACACCAACAACTCATCGAACACAGAGGCCATCACCTCAGCTTTCGCGGATGTGTCAGTGCCGCTGAAACTCCCAGGCAACGTAACTGCTACACTCAAGGTCGGCGGTAAGGTCCGCCTCTCGCAACGGGTCCGGAGTGTCGATGAGTTCACCAACGAGTTCGGATTGTACCTCACGGACAACAGTCGATTCGCGGAGCTAGGAACGCTCCCTGCGATCGGAGCGGACCGTTCGGGGAGCCGGTATTTCTCAGCGCACAATTTCACGACTTCGGCTACCACGCCGTACGCCCGGCTCGACGGTAGCGACACGAGGTTACTGAATACCTTCGACGAGGGACGCCTGCGTCGCTTTCGTTCCCTGTACGGGGATTCCGACCTTTTTGAGAAGAGTCAGTACAGCGACGTCGGCGACTACTCCCTCGACGAGAATGTGTACGCCTACTACGGGATGGTCAAACTGAAGGTGGGTACTAAGCTTACCCTCATCCCGGGCGTCCGCGTGGAGATGAGCGACAACACCTATACGGGGATCTACGCCGACCTGGAGGGCTTTCTCGGCCGCGGTGAACTGATCACCAAGGTTGTCGATCGCGACTACACTAACGTACTGCCGCACCTGCACTTGAAGTACCAGGCAACGGATTGGTTCGATATTCGAGCTTCCTACTCGACGACGCTCGCGCGACCAGACTTTAACTATATAGTCCCCTCTACACTCGTTTCGAGAGGTGGTGACCAGACCACGGTCGATCAGGGAAATCCGCAATTAGAGGCCAGTGTGTCGGAGAACCTCGATCTATACCTTACTGCTTTCAAAGGGCAGTACGGGCTGTTTTCGGTGGGGGCATTCCGTAAGAACATATCCAACGCCTTCTATCCGTTCGTCATCGGGCTAAGTGACTCGAATCTCGTGCGTCAGTATGGCTTCCCCCAACGGGGATTCAACGATGCCCGTCTCGATACCTACTCAAACTCGCCTAGCTCTTACGTTGAAGGGATAGAGTTCGATTTGCAGTCAAACCTAAATTTCTTGCCGAAGCCTTTTAACGGTTTAGTCGCTAACGTCAACTTGTCTCTCCTCCGGTCCGAGACGACGGTCAATGGTTTTACGACCCGACTTGAAAATAGAAGCACCGATCCCCGGCGTCCTCGTTTCGTGACAGTGGTCGACCCGGTACAGAGTAAGGTGAGCTTGCTGGGCCAAGCTTCGAGAATCTTTAACGCCAGCCTCGGATACGACCTCGGTAAAATTTCTACCCGAGTATCGTCCTCTTACCAGGGAAATAAAATTACGAGCTATGACGCGGACCTTACCGCGGACCGCAATGACTTCGACGATGGCTTCTGGCGGTTCGATGTAGCGCTCAAGTACAAGGCCACGCCAGCACTCGATATCATGGTCAATCTAAACAACCTCTCCAATCAACAAGACAGAGACTTCTTTCGTGACCCCCGCTTCGTGACTCAGGTCGAGACCTACGGAACGACCGCCACTTTCGGCGCACAGTACACCTTCTTCAAGTAATCACCACCGGCCGAAAGGTCGACGCCTCAGCACCAAACTAACCTTCACGTACTAACAACTTTCACATGAACAAATTATACACTTCCTTAATCGCTTGCCTTTGCATGGTGTGCCTCACCGTGTCCACTGCGCAAAACGTCGTCACCGTCCCCGCCAATCTCGACGGTGCGGCCGGGGTCGATTTTACTTACCTCAACAACTTCGTCAACAAGACCCTGGGCGCAACCCCGGACACCAACGCCACTTATCGCTTCGCCCTCGAGGCCGGTGGCGTATACTTCTGGGTCGCGCGTGAGACCTGGGCTTTCGACATCGAATTCTCCTCAGTGGGCGACGCCAAGGCCTTGGGCCGCCCGTTCCTCGGCCGCTTGCGCGTCGGCGGTGGCGATCCGTCCGATATGTACCGCGGTACCGGCTCGATCTCCTTCGACGGACTCGAGATCGAGCTCGGCGAGGAAGGCACCGCCGGTGCCCGCTACGAGTTCGTGTCCATCCGCCCGCAGGGCAAGGACTACCACGTCAACTTCAACGACTGCGTCCTCTACAAGACGACGGCCGGCCTGGCGCGTTGCGAGGGTCCCGGCGCGAGCGCTAAGGTGACCAACTGCCACATCTACGACATCGGCGACTACGGTCTCCTGCAGGGCAACGGTCGCATCATCGACATCCGCAATATCACGGTGGACTCGATCATCATCAAGAACAACTACATCCACAACATCCTCGATCGTATCTACATCGGCCTACGGCAAACGTCGGCCAACTACGTCGAGATCTCCAGCAATACGGTCTTCAATCACGTCGGGCGCCACGGGCTCATCCAACTCAAAAACACCAAGGAATCCAAGATCAACGACAATCTCTTCATTAACCCGGGTATTATGGGTAGCACCCCCGCGCGCGCCGATGAGCAGATCAACTTCAAGAATCAGCGGATCTACAACTTCTCCCTCGATACCATCGTGGCCGGCGCGAGCGCGGAGATGCGCAACAACAACGTCTTCTACACGCAGGACGTGCTGGACTTTTACGGAAGCATCGACTCCGTCACCGCACCCTTCTCGATCTCGCCGACGCTCGTGAAACTCCTCGGCGACACCACAGGTGCGATCTTCTCGGAGCGCGTGACCCTAGCGAACGTCCCCGGCCGCCAGCAGATCATCGACTACGCCCGCGACACCTACACACGACCCGGCGCGACCGACCTCACGAGCATCATCGTCGAAGACATCGCCCTCCAGGGCACCGACTACGACGAGGGCTACCTCTTTGACTTTAGCAAGTTCAGCCCTTGCTACGACGCGAGCGCGCGCTCGGCTACCGCGGGGACCAACGGTGCCTCCGTGGGTGCCACGTGGCTCTGTCCGGAGCTCGTGAGCTCGGTCCGCTCACCGCGAGGCTACAACTCCGACATCCAGTTGAGTGTCGCGCCCAATCCCGCTGCGGAGGTCACCAACTTCAAGTTCGTCCTTGCCGAGGACGGTCGCGTGAGCATCAACGTCTTGGACGTGAGCGGCCGGACCAACGTGAGTGCCTTCGACGGCTTCCTCACCGCCGGTACGCAAACGCTCGAGTGGACGGGCGCCAGCAACCTTTCCGCCGGTCTGTACATCGTGCAAATCTCGACCAACCAAGGTCGCATGATCAAGAAGTTGACCATTCAGTAAAAACGATTAACGTAGGCCGCCGGCTCGACTCTTGAATGGGTGTCGAGCCGGCGGCCTTCTTTCTTATTCAATCAATAGACGTTGCGCATGATTCGCTTTTTATCCTTGGTGCAAGCCGCTGCGGTGCCAACCCCTCGTGCTCAAGCGATACTCGTGCTCAAGTCTGTGACTCTTCTATCTTTATTATTTATTCTTAGTAATAATGCCTGGGGACAGGCAGCGTCGAATGCCTATCGCAAAGTCGACAATCTCAATGGCAATTGGTCCTACGCAGAGCATAACGCCTCTACGCTAACCAATTTGCAGGCTTTCGCCAAAACTTGGCAACCCGTTTCCCTCCCACACACCTGGAATCAATTCGACGCCGTCGACCCAGTCCCGGGCTACCGACGCGATGCCGGTTGGTATAAAAAAGCTTTAGGCCTTTCGGCAAAACCCGCCGTCGACAAGCGACTCTTACTCTACTTCGAGGGCGCCAACATGACCACCGATGTTTACGTCAACGGCAAACACGCCGGTGGACACGTCGGTGGCTATATCGGATTTCGTATCGATATCACAGATTACGTCAAGGGCGACGGTAAGGACAGCATCTACGTCCGCGTAGACAACAGCGTCAACATCGGGCTTATCCCTTCGCAGAAAGCGGACTTCTTTATCTACGGAGGAATAACCCGTGATGTTTGGCTCGAGACCGTGCCCGCGCAACGGATGGTCGATCTGACTGTCAAGACGCCCAAGGTCTCGACCACGGAGGCCACCGTGAGCGTTGAAATGGGTTTTGCGGGAACGCAGGCTACCCCTAAATCCGCAAAGCTCCCCACGAGCGTAGGCCCGACCGGCCGCCAGGTGCGCGTGCAAATCCGCAATGACAAGGGCGCCATCGTCGCCGAGCGCACCGAGCCTGCCGTCATCGGCGTGGAAAGTAAACAGCTCACCCTGCCGACCATCAAAAGTCCAGAACTCTGGTCGCCCAAGCGCCCCTACCTCTACAGCGTCTCGATCGATATGCTGGAAGGCGCCAAGGTTGTCGATCACGTTGAGCAGCCGCTGGGCCTACGCTTCTACTCCTTCGCCGACCACGGGGCCTTTTACCTCAATGGCGAGCGCCTGTTGCTCCGCGGCACGCACCGTCACGAGGAGCACGCTGGCTACGGGGCCGCGATGCCCGACAGCCTCCACCGCGCCGACATCGTGCAAATGAAGGATATGGGCGTCAACTTCCTACGCCTCGGACACTACCCGCAGGACCCGGAGATCTACCGTGCCTGCGACGAACTCGGGATCATCGTCTGGGACGAGCTGCCCTGGTGCCGCGGCGGACTCGGCGACGCCGCCTGGCAGGCCACCACGAAGCGCCTCCTCGAGGAGCAGATTAAGCAGAACATCAACCACCCGAGCATCGTGTTTTGGAGTCTCGGCAACGAGGTCTACTGGCTGCCCGATTTCGAAGGCGGCGACGACACGACCAAGCTGAATGCCTTCGTCGTGGAGCTCAACGACATCGCCCACAAGCTCGACCCAAGTCGCCTGACGGCCATGCGGAAGTACTACGAAGGCGCTAAGCTGGTTGATGTGTTTTCGCCGTCGATTTGGTCGGGTTGGTATGCAGGCGTGTATACCAATTACGGCCCGACGCTGACCAAGAATCAGAAGCTGTATTCCCACTTCCTCCACATGGAGTACGGCGGATCGAGTCACGTCGGGCGCCATACGGAGTCGCCTCTAGTAGAAGTCGGCTCGGTGGATGAGGATGGCTGGGCGGAGGTGTCCAATCAGGTCGGCATGGCCAACGTCGCGCAGGACGGCGACTGGACCGAGAGCTACATCGTCGACCTGTTCGACTGGCACCTGACGGTGTCGGAGACGCAGCCTGAGTTTGCCGGCAACGCGCAGTGGGCTTTCAAGGACTTCGGTACGCCGCTGCGCCCCACCAATCCGATACCGTACATGAATCAGAAGGGCCTCGTCGATCGTGACGGCAAGCCCAAGGATGCCTACTACGTATACAAGAGCTACTGGAGCGACGATCCATTCTGCTACATAGAGAGTCATACCTGGACGGAGCGTTTTGGCGAAAGCGGAAAAATGCGGCCCGTGGTCGTGTACAGCAATGCAGATAGTGTCGAGTTATTCTTGAATGATGAAAGCGTTGGTTGGAGGACACGCACGCTCGGGGTTTTGCCGGCAGGCGGATTGCAGTGGGAGCTCATGTTTGAGGAAGGGCCTAGTACCCTTCGAGCCGTTGGACATCACAGAGGAAAGACGACTAGTAGCGATGAGATGACGCTCAACTATAGTTACACCGCACCAGGAAGCGTTGACGGTCTAGTGTTGAGCAAAGCCATTCTACCGAACGGTAACTTATTAATCACTGCCCTGGCAGTCGATAGTAAAGGTCGCCGTGTACTCGACTACGAGAAGCCGGTGTATTTCGACCTGAATGGCAGCGGTAAATTGATGGCTGACTACGGTACGCCGACGCGCAGTCAAATCATCGAGATGGCCAAAGGCAAAGCGACGATCGAAGTCGAGCCGGGACAAAGTGGAAAAGGCGTTATCGAGGTCCGCAACCAGGATTTCAAAGGTACTTACCTTACGCTTGATTTTGATGAGGTGAGGCCTTCGAGAAGTACATCCGCGCCCATCAGGACATCTTTACTCGCCAGCCCTAAGTAGACTATGTCTGTGACCAAACCCGATTTTCGGCCTTCCGGCAAAACCGACCACGCGTCTACGATGTGGCCACTCGGTGCTGCGCTATTGCTCTCCGCCGTGCTGTTGGTGTTGTTGCTGTTAAGCGCCTGCGGAGACGGCAACGCGCAAAAGGATACGAACGCCTCGGTCGACGTTCAGGATCCAGTCGCTGGCCGTGCTCAAGTCGTCCTCAAGACACAGGACTACGCCTTCGACCCGCTACACAAAGACAGTGTGGCCGGTGCCTACGTGACCCGCACGGAAGTCGAAGTGCCAAACGGCTTGCTGCCGCAAAACAAGTGGGTCATGTTCGAGGGCCCGGTCCTCGAGAACGATAAGATCGCCTACCGCTTTTACCTGGATTCACGTCACCGCTTCGATATTTACGGCAAGCGCGTACCGGACCTCGTGATGGACACCGTCGGCTGGAACTACCACGACGTGATGGACTGGGGCGCAGATATTTTGAAGGTTGGGGAGAGCCTCGGCTTCGGGAGTCCGGGCGTACTGGTGGGGGATTCGCTGTACACGCTCTCCGATGCGCGCCGCAAGGTGGTGAAGGTGACGAGCGCGGGCGGTGATATAGCCTCTTTACGTACGACGTTTGAGGATCTAAAGATCGGTGATCAACTCATCGATCTTACGCAGGATTGGAGTCTGGCTGCCGGGGACTACGGTGCAACGATTAAGCTCGAAGTCACGAAGGGCGTTTTGCCGAAAGGCGCCGCATTCACGACGGGATTGAATAAGTTAGGTCCGCTGCCGAAAACGATGGAAGTGGGTAATTGCAAGGCGCTTTATACTTACGGCGACCAGAGCTTTCACCACGAAAACCTCGGGATGGCCGTGATGGCGGACGCCCAATACTTCCCGCACCAGGGCGATCACCGGCTCAGTCACCTACTCGTCTTCGGCGCTGACTTGCAGCAGGTGAGTTACAAGATGCTCGCCGGCTGGAGCCGTGGTGTCGAATCAATTGACACGCCGGAGAAGTTCGTCGCGATCGTTCAAAACGAGTGCCGTTAGATGAGGATTACGATTAGCTATTTCTTATTAATTGTAGGTATTTTCGCGTGCGGCGCAATCGCCTGCACGAGAGTTGACCAACGCACGGCAGGCGCGGTTTCGCATTCCATTAGTGCGCTGGACCTGCAACTCGACACCGCCGCCATCATCGCCGAGGCCGATGCTGCGCTCACGCTCGTGCCCCAACCCATCACGATGCACCGCGCCCCCAACAGCACCGGCGGATCGCACGATTACTACTCCGAGGGTCGCTACTGGTGGCCCGATCCGGCCAATCCCGACGGCCCGTACATCCGCCGCGACGGTGAGTCCAATCCGGAAAATTTCGACTACCACCACGACGACCTCGCCACGATGGACGAGGCAGTGTCGGCCCTCACGGTGGCCTACTTGCACACCGGCGATCAGCGCTACGCGGATGCGGCCAAGCGGCACCTGCTCGCCTGGTTCGTCGACGAGGCCACGGGCATGAACCCAAACCTCGAGTACGGCCAGGCCATCAAGGGCATCACAACCGGCCGTGGCATCGGGATCATCGACACGCGGCCGCTCATCTACGTGGCGCAATCGGTAGACCGGCTCGCGGCCGCTGGGCAGTTTTCGCAGGCGGAAGAGCGCGCGCTGCGCAAGTGGTTCGGCGACTACAATACCTGGCTCGTGACGAGCGCAAAAGGCCAGGACGAGCGGGACAACGGTAACAATCACTCGAGTTGGTGGGGGGCGCAGGTGGCGGCTTTCGCCAAAACCGCTGGGCAGCCGGCGTACCTCGACACGGCGCGCGCGCAGTTCCGCCGTCAACTCACCCATCAGATGAATGCAGCCGGTGACTTCCCCGAGGAACTCACGCGCACCAAACCTGGC
>JBGTKC010000009.1:0-20905 GCA_041744755.1 Saprospiraceae bacterium | reverse complement strand
GGGGCATTGAGCTGCTTGACGGCCTCACTCTGTGCGGCGCCCGGATTCTTAATCTGCTGCGCCTCGTCGATGATGATCGCGCCCCAGTCCAGCTTCACGAACTTAGCAATGTCAGAGCGTACAATGCCGTAGCTCGTAAGCACGACGTCGGGTGTGCGAAAAGCGGATTGCCCTCCGGTGGTGGAGCGGGCTTGCGCCAAAACCCGCAGCTTCCGGTTCGGCCCGTGGTAGGTGACGACACTGAGCTCGGGGGCGAAACGAGCCAATTCCCGCGTCCAGTTGGTGATCAAACTCGTCGGAAAAACGATGAGCACTGGGGCTGTTTCCCAGCGCCCGAGCGTGCGGTAGTGCTCCAGCAGCGCAATGGTCTGCAAGGTTTTGCCGAGCCCCATGTCGTCGGCCAGCAGACTCCCCAGACCCGCCTCCGCATTGCGCAGCAGCCAGTGAAACCCCTCGACTTGGTAAGGTCGCAACGTAGCGTGGAGATCCGGCAGATCTACCCCGTCACCCACTTCCGTGCACAACAGGTTTTGGCGAAAGCGCTCCACCTCCGCCGACAGCAGCAGCGGCGCACCCTGAAAGCTGCCCGTCAACACCGCCTGCACCGTCACCGCCGCCGAGGGTTGTGGAGGATTGGCCAGTCTTTGCAGCAGCCGTGCCGTCTGCAGCGGCTCCAGCCACACGAAGCCATCCCGCAGGCGGACGATCCCCTCGTACTTGTCGGTTAGGTCGGCGAACTCCTCCGCGCTGATCAACTCCTCCCCGACCGCCACGCGCCAGTCGAACTCGACGAGGCTATTCAATCCCAACAGACCTTTCGGCTTCTCCGACTTGGCAGGTTTTGGCGAAAGCCCCTCACTGGTGCCCTCGCCCGCCACGACCACGGCGCTCAGCTTCGGACGCGCCGCCTGCTCGAGGCCGCGCGGCATCAAGACTTGCGCGCCCACCAAGCGCAGCGCCGGCGCCACTTCGAACAGGAATCTCGCGAAGTCGCTGCCGTACAGTTCGATGAACTCGACCAGCGCCCGGTCCTCGCTCACGAAGGCTTGCAGCGGTGGGTAGGCTTCCGCCAAAACAGCCATGTCGCGCATGACTTGCAGCCTGAGCAGTTCACCGAACTCGGCCTGACTTACCAGCGCTAACGGCACTGGCTCCGGGGCTTCAGAAGTCTCGATTACGAGTAGCGGGCGAAGTGCGTAGCGGCCCGGCGCGCCCGCCAGTTCGTCGACCTGCAACAGGATTCGGTGACTGCTGGTGTCAAGGCGCAGACGCTTGAGCCAGAGCGGGATAGCCAGCGCCAATTCACTATCCCCGGCGTTCGCGAAGCTAACCGGCCTGCCGAGGAAGAGCAGCTGCACGGCCGTGTGTTCGGCTTTCGCCAAAACCTCTTCCACGCCCGCCAGCAGCATCGGACGCAGGAGTGTGCCGAGCAGCGCCGGGAGAAGGTCGCTGGGCTGCGGCAGGAAGTCGACGGTCTGTTCGCTGGGACGTTGTCTGTCGACGGCCACTTCGTCGTAGTCCTCGTCGAACTCGCGCGCTAGTCGCGCCCGCAATTCCGGCTCGCTTTCGTGCGCGTAAACCGTCTCCCGGTAGCGCAAGGCCGCCCCCGCCTGCGGGTGCCGCGCCAGCTGCCGCACCGCCTCCGCCACACCCACATCCTGGGTGGCCGGCTCCCAGCGCACGCGGTAGTCGTCCCCGCCGAGTGACAGCAGCCGCGGCACGACGGCACTGCTGACCACCAGCCTGCGCGCGAGGCGGAAAGCCAGCATCACCATGCCGCGCTGGAGCGGTGGCGCGTCGTTGGGGCGTCGCTCTAAGCGCTCGAGAAAGGCCAGCAGCCGGACCTCCTTCGCGAAGCTGTACACCGTCTCCCCTTGCGCGTCCAGCACCTCCGCGCGCGCAAAGCCACCGCCGGCGTCCAAGACGAGGCGGATCTCGTGCGCCTGCCAAGCCGCGATGTCGGGCAGTCCAAACTCGGGCACCGCGAAGGTGTCCGCGCCAGTCGCTTCCTCCTCCGGCTCCGCATCGCTGCCCGTCCAGAACGCGGCTGCACGTGCGAGGTAGGCGAGGTACATGCCGGCCAGGTTGCCGTCGCGAAAGAAAGGCGGGCGGGCCGGGAGCAGCAGTGCCCAGTACTCCAGCAAGGACGCCGGCTGTGGCAGGTCGAACTTCGGTAAGTACGCGCCTCGCTGAATCCGGAACTCAGCGTTGTCGAGGTCTTCGTCGCTGGCCTCGTCCGCCGTCCGGATCTGGAGGTCCCGCAGAGCCGTTGGGGCTAATCCATCGAGTTGGCTGAGCTCGCCGAGTGACGCCGCCAAGTCTAGGCCCCGCATGCTGAAGAGCAGCGTCGGTGCATCATCAATGTCGGCCGCCAACTGGTAGAGCGTCGCGGCGAGGTGCTTACACGGGACAGCCTCGTCTGGGCAGCTGCAGCTCATCCGCATAGCGCTCAGCTCCGGGAAGAGCTCGACTTTGTGCGTCCGTAATACCTGTTGAATACCGGCGGGCAACTGTGCATTGAGCAGCAAATCGAGCCACTCCGGGCGCCTGGCGACCTCCAGCACGATGGTCTCGGTCTGGGTTTTGCCGAAAGGCGGCAGGCCAATCCGCACCTCATACGGAAAGCCGCGCGAGCCCATGACTTCTGCTGAAATGGTTCCGCTTTCGCCAAAACGTAAACCTTCGACGGCGCCCTGGCGCGCGAGTTCCATGCCGCGACCGAGGCGATTCTGCTGATCTGCGCTCCGCAGGGCCGCGAGCCAGGCCTGGCCCCACGTGGTTTGCGCGAGCGACGCCATCCGCTGGGAGCGCTCCTCGCGGGCGCCCCGCTGCACGAGCGCGCGGTTGATGAAGCGGCGGGGGTTGGGCATGACAGAGTAACGCTTCGCCGGCGGGGAGGATCGGTGAGCGCGCGGCTTCGAGCCGCCCTACGCCACCGTCCCCCCGCAGCTGCTCCCCGCCCCGGCCGTGCACCCGTAGCAGTGCTGATTGACGATGATCGATCGATCCGCCAGATCGTCCGCCGGACGCCAGTCATTGATGTGCTTCGTGCCGTGCGCCACCTTCAGGTCAAGCATCTGATTGAAATCGCAGTCGTAGATGTAGCCGTCCCAACTCACCGAGATCATCGAGCGACACATCAGGCCGTCGACCGTCGAGGGATTGTAGGCCTCGACGAGCTTGCCCATGTACTCGGTGTAGTTGCCGGTCTCCAGCAGGTAGTCGAGGAAGCGCGACACCGGCAGGTTCGTGATCGCGAAGAGGCTATTAAAGGTGATGCCGAACTTGCGCAAGAGTTGGCGCTTGAACTCTGCCTGGAGGGTAGCCTGATCGCCGGGCAGGTAGGCGCCGGAGGGGTTGTAGACGAGGTCGAGGATGAGGCCCGAACCTTCGACGCCGTAGCCCTGCACGTTGAGGAGCTGGAGCGCCTTGATCGAATCCTCGAAGACGCCGTCTCCACGCTGCGCATCGGTGCGCTTGGCGGAGAAATACGGCAGGCTCGACACCACGTGCACCCGGTTGCGCGCCAAAAACTCCGGCAGGTCGTGGTACTTCGGATTGGCCATCACGATCGTGAGGTTGCAGCGGTCAATGACCTCCTTGCCGAGCGCGCGACACTCCTCGACGAACCAGCGGAAGTGCGCGTTCATTTCGGGTGCGCCGCCGGTGATGTCGACGGTCTTGATACTTGGCGTCCCGGCGATGATCTCGAGGCAGCGCTCGAGGGTGGCGCGGTCCATGTTTTCGACGCGTTTGTCCGGACCTGCGTCCACGTGGCAGTGGGCGCAGGTCTGGTTGCAGAGCTTGCCGATGTTGAGTTGGAAGACCTCGATCTGGGTCGGGCGCAGGGGCCGGTGCCCGAGCTCGGCGATGGTTTTGCCGAAAGGCTGGAAGCTGAGGTCCTCGACATCCTTGCCGCTCAGGACATTGAGCTGGAACATGGTGTCCGCCAGCTCGTGCCCGCGGGCGGAGAGGGACTTGGTGCGTTGCTTGATGGCCATAGGTCAGTAGAGATCTGAAGGGTGCAAACCGCCAAAACGGTCGAGCAGATAAGAGAACGGTGTACCGTCACTTAGGATTTCCCGCAGCTTGTTGTCATTATGCTGCAAGAGCAGAATGATTTGAGGGGGCCGCGAATTCATATCGTCGACAGTAATAATCTTTTTCGGAGAGGTAAGGGGCGGCAGTCGCCGATCTTGCTTACGAAAGAGTTTGTCTTTAGTAATTAAGCAGGCGCCTATTTCGTCGACGAATTTCGCAATTTGATAATCTGGAGTCGTGTCTGTCTGCTTTATGTCGAATGCGTGCATAGACTCGAAGCCAAGATTTCGCAAGGCTTGCACGATTTTTCGTGCAACATGTATATCGCAGACGAAGTCCATGTGCTAGGCGGCCTCGCCGTAAGATTTCTCATGAACGATGTCACTTGCGAAAAGTAGACATGCGCGCAAATCCGCTTCCGTCAACTCCGGATGATCTTCGATGATTTCCTCGTGTGAGGCCCCAGATGCGATGAGACCGAGGACCACGTATACGGGCCACCGCATTCCACGTATGATTGGGGTTCCGTGACACACGCCAGGTATGCGCGAGATACGTGACAAGAGTTCTTCCCTGGTGAGTTCGATTTCCATTAGTTCACATTGCTGGAGATGACGTAGAGCAACCGCAAGTTACATCCCCAATTTCTCCGCCTGCTTGATCATCTGCACGCTCGAGATCAAGGTCGAGCCCGCCTGAATGGCCGCGGCCACGTGCACGGCCTCCATCATCTGCTCCTCGTCGGCGCCGGACTCGAGGCAGTTGGTCGTGAAGGCGTCAACGCAGTACGGACAACGGATGGTGTGGCTCACGGCCAGAGCAATCAGGGCCTTCTCGCGCTGCGTGAGGGCGGTATCGCCGTAGGTGGCGTTCTCGTACCAGTCGAAGAACTGCTTGCCCATCTCCGGCTGGTGCTCGTTGATGCGCCCGAAGCGCTTGAGGTCTTTGGGGTCGAAGTAGGTCCTTTCCAAGGGTGAAGTATTGAAGGGTTGAATTGGTGAATCCTGTAGACGCGTCGCTTGCGCTTTCAGAAGGTCTCCATCGATGGGGATGCCGGTGAGGTTGGCCTCTCGGGCTGGCATGATCTCGGTGTTGTCCCAGAGGCCGTTGTCGAGGGTGAGGGCGTAGCTTTTCGGCAGTGGGTGGGCGAGCATACGGCGGCGGGCCGTTTTGTAATCGTAGTCCAGGGGGACGAACGCGTAGTCGAGCGTGCCGTCGGTTTGAAGGGTGAGCACGGCGCACCAGGTGCGCGGCGTACCGTCATTCGCGGGCATACCCACGACGCCCGGATTCAGCCAGAGCCTGCCGTCGCGCTCGTGAGCGAAAGGCAGTCCCGAGTGGCCGGCGATGATGACGTCGGCCTGGGTTTTGGCGAAAGCCGGCGCCTTCGTGTCGTCCCAAGCTGAACTGCGCCAGACGAATTCACTCGTCGCGCCGTAGTTGCCGTGCACCACGGCGAGGTGGCTTTCGCCAAAACTCACGTCGAGGTACTCGGGTAGCGTGTGCATATATGCTACAGCCTCGGCGCTGGTGTTCTGCTGGGCGAAGGGATACCAGATGCGGGAGAAAATGTCGCAGCGGGAGTTGTCGTCGAAGTTACAACCGCAGTCCTCGAGGCCGTCGCGGATGTTCATCTCGACGTTGCCGGCGATGGCGTGGACGCCCCAGTCGCGCACGAACGCGATGCACTCGGTCGGGTCGGCGCAGTAGGCCACGATGTCGCCGGTGCAAAGCGTGTGCGCAGGCTCGATGCGGCGGGTTTTGGCGAAAGCCGCTACGGCCTCCAGGGCCTGGAGGTTGGAGTAAACCCCTCCGAACAATAACAGCTCAGTGCCCGGCGCCGCAGCCGAGAGGTCGATGTGTCGCGTGGCGCTACTCTCCGTCATGGGAGGTGAGTAACGTGGAGCCGAGGAAAAGGATAAACGCGAGGGCCGTACCGACGACGCTCGCTCCCAGGGTCGCGGCGTATTTGGTGTCGCCCCAGGTCATCCATTCGGGCGTGCCCCAGAGCAGGGTCGAGATGCCGACGGTGAGTCCGGCGAGCACGGCAGCGTGGAAGGCCCAGCTGGGCGTCTTCGTTTTCCAGAGTAAAAAGACGGGCGCCAGACCCACCACCATCAGTCCGCTGATCGTCGTCGCGCTGATAATCTCGGGTGAGAAAAAGACTGGGATCGTGCCCAGCACCACGAGTGCCACCATCGCCCATCTGCCGAGCGAGACCGAGCGCAAGCCACCGAGATCTACCACGGCCAGCTTGGCCCAACTCGAGAAGGTTGAGTCGAGCGTACTCGCCGCCGAAGTGACCATAATGAGGTTCACGACCAGCAGCGCCACGAGTCCGAGACTGCGCGCGACCTCGACGGCGGCCTCGCCCGCCAGGCCTTCCGTGCGCGCATACACGCCGACCAGCGAAAACAAGACAATGCACAGACCGCCGACGGGCATCGCCCAGTAAAAAGCCCGACGCGTGGTTTTGGGGTCGCCCAGAAAGCCCCGGTCCGTCATCACGGGATCGTGGAAGCCGTAGCTCAAGACTTGTACCATCGCGAGCAGGAGGAAGTCCAGCCCGCCGGCGAAAGTCCAGGAGCCGAGGGCGGAGTCAGTAGCCTCCGCCGACGCAATCTGCGCCACTTCAGGAACAGTTATCTGGTACCCGATCATCCCCAACAACCCTACCAGCAGCAGCACGAAGAGCCCCATTTGCACCACGTCGGTTAAGATGCTAGAACTCATGCCGCCCTTCAAGGAATACGCTAGCGTGAGCGCGGTGAAAATTAATACCGCCGCCAGGTAAGGGGTACTCCCCGCGTCTCCGAAGTAGCTCCCGATGACCATCGTATTGCTCCAGACTTCATTGAAGAGCCGAAAGCTGATGAGAAGGCTAAAAAGGAGCACCGCCAGTCGACCATGCTTGCGCTGCAAGAAGTCGTGGATACTCACGAAGCCGCCTTCTGTCCGCAGCTGATAAATGACGTATCCCGCGACTCCAAAGCTCAGATAATAACCTGCGTAAGCCACACCACCGACGAGTCCAAACTCCTGCCCGAGATTAGCCGCATTCGTCAGCGACTTCGCGAACAACCAGCTAATCACCAGGCTACTCAGCAGCATCGCGAACCCAGGTGCCTGCTCGCGCCGCGTCCCCGCGAAGAAATCCGACGCCGTGCGCGCGAGCGGCGCCAGCCAGAGCAAGCCTAAGGAGCTACCGACGACGAGGAGCCACTGGAGGAGGGGGAAAGTCAAAGGAGATTGGTTGTTTGATTGGGAGGTTGTTTGGTTGTTTGGTTGGCTGTTCTATATGCGGCTATTACTGACTGGCTTTGCATGCTAGTGGACACCAAACAACCCCTTAATCAAACAACCAAACAACCGCTCACTTATCCCACCACACCGCCACATTAGGGGAGTTACTCCCGCCGATCCTTCCAATCGCCTCGGTATAGTTGCTCAGGTTCAGGGCCTGCTCATTCGCGGGATACGGGAAGCGCACCGGGATCTGGCCGCCGTTCAAGCTCGACAGCGGCGCGAGGAAGGCCGGGAAGCCCGAGCGCCGCCACAGGATCCACCCCTGGTAGCCGTTGCCGATGCTCGCGAGCCAGCGCTGTGTGACGATCTGCTCGACGGCGTTCGCGGAGGTGTATGCGGCGACACCCGTGGTCAGGTAATCGGCCGGGAGCTCGGTATTCCAGTAGGCAAAGGCCTGGCGGACGCCCTCTTCGTAGAGGGCCCTGGCGTCGGCGCTGATGTAGCCCCGGGCCGCGGCTTCCGCCAAAACGAAGGACGTCTCCCAGGCCGTCATGTAGTTGCCCTTGAGCATCGAGGCGTCCTCGCGCCAGATGCGGCCCGGGAGCGAAACCTTGGCGCCGTCTACCGAGGCTCCGGCTGGAAGGCCGTTGCGGATACCGTTGTACTCGCCACTGGTCGTCGGGCGGAACCAGAGCCGCTCACGCGGATCACCGAGCACGTCGACGATCGAGTCGATCGTGCGGGACTCGAGGTAATTGTTAAAGTCCCCCACCCTCGCCCGCGCGAAACGGAAGTCGTTGGGGGCCGCCCCGAAGCGGAACACCGCGTCCTGGGCCCCGGTCTTGATGTAGCGCCCGTCGGAGTAGATGGCCTGCATCTCGGCGAGCTCGGTAGCGTTGAGCTTGGCACTTGCCCGTAAGAGGTACTTGAGCCGCAAGGAGTTCGCGAGGCGGGTCCAGCCGGCCAGGTCGCTGTTGAACAGCAAGTCGCCCTCGAGCTTCTGTGGACCTTTGTAGACGTCCATGACCTGGACCGCCGTACGCAGGCTGGCTAGTAGACCGCCGTCGGCTTTGTAGATATCCTCCTGCAGATCGTAGCTCGGCGAGACTTCCCCGTTGCGACCGTCGCCGGCCCTGAAGTAGGGCACGTCCCCGAAGATGTCGGTGAGGTTGCCGCCGACGATGGTACGCATCACGAGGGCCGGACCCTCGTACACCGCATTGGTCGGCGTGGCGCGCGACTTCTCGAGCACGATATTGATGTCGCGGAAGTTGCGATACAGGATTGGCCAGGGGTTACCGCCGAACTGCGGCGCAAGTAAGTCCCCGCGGTCGAAGGCGTTGAAGCCCGGATCGGCCGAGAAGTACTGTCCTAAGTTTGCTCCCCCCGTGAACCCCTCGTAGGAGAGGTTCTCGACGACGTCGTAGGTGACCTGGCGCAGCAGGAGGCTTGGCTGCACGTCGGTCGGGGCGTTGGGGTTGGTATTGAGGTCCTGGAAATCCTCGGTGCAGGCGGCGAAGAGGAGCAGGAGAGGGAGGAGTCTTTTCATGATGACTGGATCGCAGGGAGCGCAGAGAGACGCGGAAGGCGCAGGGAGAGGGATTGGATGGGGAATGGGGTTAGAAGTTGGCACTGAGGCTGAGCCCCACGCTTCGCGGCGTCGGGTAGCTCATGTCCTCCACGCCGCGCACGAAGCCCTGGCCCTGGGCCGCGAATTGCTCCGGGTCGAAGAGTTTGATCGGGCTCCACATCGCGAGGTTGCGGCCGATGAGAGCCACGCTCGCGTTCTCGAGCCAGGGCAGGCGCCCGGACTTGAAGTCGTAGCCGAGGCGCACTTCACGCAGTTTTACGAAAGTGGCATCGAGGGTGTTATTCACCTCGTGCTCGCGGTTGTAGTAGCTGATGTAGTAGTTCTCCGCGCTGATCGCGGTCGTGTTGGGCTGGTAGTCGGGTGCCTCGGCCGTACCGACGTTGACCACGCCCGGGATGATGATGCCCTCGACCGGGCGGTTTTCGGTGAGCTTGAGCTGGCCGGAATAGCCGGCGAGAGCCTGCGTACGGCTCACGATTGAGCCACCCTGGCGCCAGTCTACCAGCGCGCTGAGGCTGAAGTTGCGGTAGGCGAGCGTATTCGTGAATCCCACCTGGAAGTCGGGGTTGTAGTTACCCAACTTGCGCAAGGTGTTGTCCGCGATGAAGGCGCCATTGGCATTGACGACGAACTGGCCGGCGTCATTCGTCAGGTAGCTCGTGCCGTACATGTCGCCTATCCGGCCGCCCTCCTCGGCGATGATGTAGACCGTCTGTCCGGGACTGTTGTAGACCCGAGAGTACGCCAGTGTCGTGGCCTCACCGTTAGGCAGCGTGACCACCTTGGCGATGGCCGTGTTGAAGTTGATCGTCGCGTCGTAGCGGAAGTCGCCCCGGCGCACGGCCCGGAGGTTGAGCACCGCCTCGATGCCCTCGGCCCGCACGGAGCCGCCATTCACCACCCGACTCTCGTAGCCGGAGCTGATCGGCGCCGGCAAGGCGAGAATCTGATCTTCGTTGAGCTGCGTGTAAGCCGTCACGTCGAGCCCCACGCGCTCTTCGAAGAAGCGCACGTCCACGCCCACCTCATAGGCCGTAGCGCGTTCCGGTCGCAAGCCACTGGCGGGCAGTTGGAGCTGGTCGGTGTACGTCGGTGCTCCGTTCACAGGCGTCGACGGTAGGAAAGTGCCGCCCGTGCGATACGGATCCGTGTCGTTGCCGACCTGCGCACCACTGGCCCGCAGCTGTAGGTAGCTGATCGAAGCCGGCAGCTCAATATCTCGCGAGACGATCCAACTCAGACCTACCGACGGGTAGAAGAAGGAAGTCCCGTCGGCGCTCGCGCTCGTGGCGAGTGCGCTCGACCAGTCGTTGCGCCCCGTCACGTCGACGAATACGCTGTTGCGAAAACCTGCGCGCACCAAGCCGTACAAGCTGTTGATGCGGCGCTCGCTAAGGTTGCCCGAGGTGACCAGCGGGATGGCGGAGTTCGTGAGTCGATACACACCCGGCACCGTGAGCGCCTCGGCCTGCGTCTGGTCAAAGGACGCGCGCTGGTCGAGGCGATTCGCCCCCGCGGAAACGGCGAGGTTAAGTCCGCCCAACTTCTCGCTGTAAGTCAGCAAGGCATCCGTGTTTTGCTCTGAGAAGCTAATCGCGCTCTCGGCGTAGGCACCGCGCGCGAAACGGTTGGTGGAGTAGGCCCGGCGGAACTGCCGCTCCTCGTTCGAACGATCGAGGCCCGTGCGGAGACGCAACTCGAGTTTTGCCGTAAGGTCGACACTCGCCGACAGGTAGCCCGTCACGCGGTCGCGCTGGAAAGAGTTGCGGTTCTCGTTGAGGATGAAGTACGGATTGTCGAAGAAGGTGGTGTTGAATTGGTACTGCTGGATGCCCTCGAAGCCCGGCTGCCAGTACTGCCTGAGCGGCTCTAGCGCCGTGGAGCGGCCAAGCCACGCGATGAGCGTATAGTTGAGGTTCTCGGAACCGTAGCCGCCGGCGGGCCGGTTGTCGGAGCGCGAGTTGGCGTAGTTGAACGAACCGCTCAGGCGGATGCGCTCGGTGGGGCGGAAGTTGAGCTTCGCGGCCACGTTGTTGCGGTCGAAGTTGACGCCCGGGATGTAGCTGTCCGAGCGCAGGTCCGTGAAGCTCAGCCGCATGTCGCCCCGGTCGAAGGCCTGCGAGATGGCCACGTTGTTGTGGGTCGTGACGCCGGTCTGGTAGAAGTCCGACACGTTGTCCGGGTGGCTCACGAGCGGCGTCGGAGTGACGGTCTCGTTAGTATATAACCGCCGATCGCCCGCGCGAACCACCGTGCCGTCGGCCAGGGTCACGGGGCTGTCGTACTGCGTGGTGAGCGTACCCTGGTCGAGCGCCGGACCATACGAAAACGTGATGTTGTCGTTGATGCCACCGCCGAGGCCGTCGACGTAGGCAAACTTGCCGCCGCGGCCCTGGCCAAACTTGTTTTGAAATTCTGGGAGTCGGAAGGGTCTGTCTAAAGTCGTCTGCGAATTCACGCTAATGCCGAGGCCGCTGCTCTGGCGACCGGCTTTCGTATTGATGAGGATGACGCCATTCGAGGCACGCGTACCGTAGAGCGCCGCGGCCGCTGGCCCCTTCAGCACCGTGACGCTCTCCACGTCGAAGGGGCTCACCTCCGGCGCCCCATTGCCGAAGTCGATCTCCTGAAAGCCTTGCGAGGCCTCGTTCGTGACGTTGAGCAGGGCGCGGTTGTCGATCGGGATGCCGTCCACCACGTACAGGGGCGTGTTGCGCGAGAAGCTCGCCTCCCCACGGATGCTCACGAGGCTCGTCGAGCCAACGCCCGTGGCCCCGGTGGTCACGTTGACACCCGCCACTTGCCCCGCGAGGTTGTCGAGGAAGTTGGTTGCCGTCACGTCGGCGATCTGGCGCGCGTCGACTTCCTGGAGGGCGTACCCGAGTTCGGCGTTCTGGCGCTCGAGCCCGAGGGCCGTCACGACCACCTCGCCGAGGCCGACGGAGGTGTTGATCTGGAAGTTGAGCTCGGTTTGTCCTGTAAACGCTTCGCAACGCGAGCGCGCCATACCGACGTACGAGACGCAGATCTGCGTCGTACCGCTGGGCACCGTGAGGGTATAGCGTCCGTCAACGTCGGTGACGGTGCCCTGGGAGGTGCTGTTGCCGGCGGAGACCGTGGCCCCGATCAAGGGCTCGCCGGAGTCGGCGTCGGTGAGGACGCCGGAGAGGGTTTGGCCGTAGAGCCAGGAGCCGAGCGCGCAAGCTGTGGCGGTGAGTAAGATTCGCAGCATAAGGGGGATGGCGATAGAGCGGGAGAGAGATTAAAACCAAGTCACCTCGACGGCTGCACTGAGCGACCGTCGGATGCTGAGGGAGGGGATCGATGTTGAGACACGAATCGCCGAGCCGGGTGCGACAAGGCGACGACGGTCACCGTCGGTACCGAGGCTTGGCGCTGGGCTGGAGGAGGGCGGTCGCTAGGCGGCCGGCGGTCCGCGGCGGGAGACGACCACGCAGAACTGTAACGCGGGTCGGGCGACGGGGAGCGCGAAGGCTCGTCGGAGGTCAGACGTTGAATCGGCAAAGCGCCGGAGGGCTCTGCGGAGTGCGACGGAGAGCAATTCTCGCCAGGTGCGGCGGAGGTCTCGCACGTCGTGTACGTCGGTCAGGACCTCGATTTCCACCGGTGTTTCGCCGTGCGTTAAGGTGAGGTGCTGGCAGAGGGCTTTCGCCAAAACGGGCTCGCAGTACGGCAACGCAGCGAAAGCGACGGCGGAAAAGCGTTTTGCCGAAAGGCCAATCAAATAAACGCCCCCCCGCCGGTCACGCCCGATGACGCTACGGCCGGACTCCAGTTCCGACGCAGCCTGTACCAAATGACGTGCTCGCAGCCCAGGACAGTCGCCCCCGACGACGACCAAATGGTCGAAACCGCGCGCTAAGGCGTCACTACAGGCATTGGCGAGGCGCTCGCCGTAGGTCGCACCACGCTGCTCGTGCTGCGTGAAGTAGAGCGCTGGTAGACCGCTGGCCACCACGGCCCCGCGGACCTGACGCAGCAGCCCCTCGTTATAAAGCCGCCGCGTAGCCACGGCTAATCCCCCGAGCCGTTCGGAGACCTCGGCCCCAGCGGTGCGCGCGAACACGAGTACCGCGGTGTTGGCCTGGCCAGTATGCGTTTGGGAGGTGGGGGGCACGGGCGGCAAAGGTGGGCCGCGGGATGGATAATACAGGGATTAAATATGTCGGGGGCTTGGCCTTTCGCGTCCTATGGCATTGGTGACCTTTGGTGTCGTTGGCCTTTGGCGTTCTCGACTGAGGCACTTGACTGTTAAATAGAGGATTGGCTTGGCTAGGAGCTTACTTCGACGGGGAAGGTGCGGACGTGGTCTGGGTTGTAGGCTAGTGTGACGGTCTCGGCTTCTGTTACTTGCATGGAGCCGGGCATGCTGGCCAGTATTATCTCGCCGCCGGGAGTGCGCGCGTGCAGCAAACTCGTCGCGCCCATCCTTTCTACCAGTTCGACATGTACCCGAAGGTGAGGTCCGTCGGTGACGGTCGTGAGCGAAAGATGCTCCGGCCGCAGGCCCACTTCCGCAGGCCCGGGTGATACGTTTTGCGGCAACGCTAATTCCACCCCACCCGTCGAGCGAAAGCGCCGCCCGCCCGCCAGGACTTCCCCCGTCCAGACATTCATGGGCGGCGTGCCGATAAATCTGGCCACGAAGGCGTTCGCCGGCCGCTCGTACAGCTCCATCGGCGTTCCGACCTGTTGGATGACACCGCCCCGCAACAGGCAAATCCTGTCCCCGAGCGTCATGGCCTCCACCTGGTCGTGTGTCACATACAGCATCGTGGCCCCGAGGCGCCGGTGGAGTTTCGACAGCTCGGCCCGCATCTCGGCGCGGAGCTTGGCGTCGAGGTTGGACAGCGGCTCGTCGAAGAGGAAGGCCGCCGGTTGCCGCACGATGGCGCGCCCGATAGCCACGCGCTGGCGCTGCCCGCCGGACATCTTCCCGGGCTTGCGGTCGACGAGGTCGCCGAGCTCCAGCAGTTCCGCCGCCTCCGTGACTCGCTTCTTGATTTCCGCCTTCGGTGTCCCGCGGACCCGCAGGCCGAAGCCCATGTTCTCGGCGGCGGTCATGTGCGGGTAAAGGGCATAATTCTGGAAGACCATCGCGATGTCGCGCTCGGCGGGCACTAGCTTACTCACCTCCCGCTCGCCGATGTAGAGCTCGCCGCTGTCAATGGGTTCGAGACCGGCTACCATGCGCAAGGTGGTGGATTTGCCGCAGCCGCTCGGACCGACCAGCACCATGAACTCCCCGTCGGCAACTTCGAGCGATACGTCCTGGACGGCGTGCGTGCCCCCGGGGTAGCGGCGGTTGATGGAGCGGAGGGAGACGGTGGACATGGGTCAAGTGTTGAGTTGTTGAAGGGAGGATTGTTGAATGGCAGTGCCGGGCTGCAGTGCTTTCACCTCGATGAAAGTCATCCGACACGCCAAATCACACTCCCCGCTCGCCACCAGGTACCCATCGCCCTGCGCCACAATCCCCGTCGTGAAGACCACATCCGTAAGGTACATCTGGTCTTCGAGACCCTCCGTAAGCGCCGGATTCGCCGTCAAGATAGGCTCGGCACTTTCGTGCAAAACCTGCGTCGGGTCATCTCGGTCCAGCAGTGCCCAGTAGGTCATGTAGCGTCCCACCTCCGCCCCGGCGTGCACAGCGTGGAAAAGGATCAACCAACCGCGCTCGATGAGGATCGGCGGGGTGCCGCCACCGAGCTTTATCGCGCCACCGACTTTCGGACGCAGGAGCGGCGGCCCGAGCGGCCGCCAGTGCAACACGTCGGGTGAGGCGGCGAGGTGAATGGCCGGTCCGGTACGAATGCCCGAGTCGAGGGTCGGCGTCAAGAAGACATCGCCCTGCGGCCGCGTCAGGGCCACGAAGCGCCCGTCCGGCAGCTTGCCCTCGAACAGGAGCATGTCCTTGTTCTGGTGATCGAGCACGAGGCCGAGGTGCTCCCAGTGCAGTGCGTCACTTGACTGGTACAGCGAGGTCCCGAGTCGATCGCCGCTCACCGCGCAGGCCGTCATGTAGTACTCGCCGTCGCCGAGGCGCGAGATGCGCGGATCTTCTACGCCGTAGGCTTGGCTGCGGTCGCGCGGCTCAATGGCGAGGTCGTAGCGCACTTCTTCCACCTGCTGCCCATCAGCCCTCAGGATGACGGGCAACATCCACGACAGCGAAGTGAGTCCGATGGTGGTGTTGCCGCTGTCGCGAAAACGGAACACCCGCGGATCGCTCATGTCGAGCGTGTTTTCCGGGAAACCGGGCGTATCATACTTCCCGTCGCGCCAGCGAATACAATGCACCTCGCCGTCCCAGATTGGCTCACGTAAGGCCTCCGCGACGCGCACCATGAGGAGGAGACGACCGTCGGGCAGGCGCGTGAGCCCAGGGTTGAAAGCGCCGAGGACGAAGGTGTCGGGGAGGTCGTGCCCGCGCAGCGGGCTGCGGGCGAGGTCGACGTCGGCGGGGAGGAAGATGAGGGTGTCCAGGGGGCGATTGGTTGTTTGGTGGTTTGGTTAGTTGGTTGGAGGGCTGTTTGATTGCCGTGCCATCGTCTCCAACATAAGTAGGCTGAGGAGGGATTCTACTGTACTCTCGGCGCCGGAGTTGTAGTTGACCTTCGTGGGGGAGAGGATGCCGTCGTAGCCGCGGCCCGTTTGGGGGTCATACATTACGGCGTCGGCGGGGTTATCGCCCTGAAACCACTTGGCCACTTCGCGTGCGCGGTTGGTGTAGATCGTGTCCTGCATCTCCCGTCCCGCCGCCAGTGCCGCCCAAATCATCGGGCGCTGTCCGTAGGCGATTTGTGGAAAGGTGTCGCGCTCCCACTTCATGAATTGCGGCAACTGTCCGGGGACTTGCGTCGTGATGCTCCGCGAGGTGACTTGTGAATTTGAATATCTTCCGTCGACGAGAAAGGTGTTCGTGAAAGATTCGACCTCCCGTACGCCCGCCGCTACGTAGCTCGGCTCGTCCATCGCCTTGCCGACTTCGATCAGCGCGTACGCCTGCAGATTCCCCCAGGCGTGCCAGTAGTTGTACCAACTTAAGAATTGCCCTTCTTTGGTTTGCATGTCGATGAGCCTTTCGGCAAAACCGTGTAGCATCGCATAACTGCTGGTGTCCCCGGTCCGAGAGGCGTGTTTGTTGAGTCCTAGCATCAGTACCGCCGTCTGGTCCGCGCCCCCACCCACCGGTAGATCATTCGGCAAGCGGATATTGCCAATGATCGTATCCCGCATCACCGAGTCCATCGCCAGGTCACGATGCACGTTCCTCACGAGGCGCGCGGTACTGGTTTTGGCGAAAGCCGCCAGCGCACTGTCGAGCTGCCCCTCCGCGAGCGCCGTCTCCAGCGCCCACAACGCCCGCCAGCTCCACCAGTCCGGCACCGCCACACTCGTCCGGAACGTCGTGTTGATGCTGTCGCCCGGCCAGAGGAAATTGTAGAAATACCCATTCTCCGCCTGCATCGACAGGAGCGTGCGCGACAACTGCTTGACGCGTTTTAGCGAAAGCGAATCCCTGTACAACCCATGGTGCATCGAGTAGACCACCAGCGCCCGCGCCATATCGTCCACGCAGGTGTAGCCCTCGTCCTCGTCGCCGATCAAGACGTAGTCCGGCGCCTCGCAGTAGATCCAGACTACCCCGCCGGTATCGCCATTCGGCAAAACTATCTCGTCGTACAGGTGCTCGAGGTGAGCGAGGTTAGGATTTAAGGAGGAGTCGTTGACTATCGCGGAGACATCAGCGACGACAGGTAGATTTTCTCGACAGGCGATATGGCCCAGCACAGCTGCAATAAAGAAGGGCCACGCTATAAATCTTACCGTCATTCCTTTCCAAAATTTACCGTTAATCGGGTGGCCCGATGCCGGCCCATTCAACAATTCACCCTTCACCCTTCAACACTTGATCATTTCAACCCGCTACTCGCCATACTCCGAATAAAGTGCTTCTGCGCAAACAGGTAGGCGATTACGATCGGGAGGGCCAGCACCACCGCGGCTGCCAATTTAACGCCCAGTTGCCCATCCGCCCGACCTCCGACGGCGAAGAGAGTGACCAACTGCGGCATCGTCATCACGGACTCGTCGCGGATGACGATCAGGGGCCAGAGCACCTCGTTCCACGTCGCCATGAAGGTGAGGATGGCTACCGTGACGAGGGTCGGGATGATGTTGGGCCACAGGATCTGGAAGATGATGCGCAGTTGGCCGGCGCCGTCCACTCTCGCCGCGTCGATCAGGTCGCGCGGGATGGCGCGGAAGGCCTGGCGGAAGAGCAGGATCGCGAAGGCATTCATGAGGAACGGCACCACCAGTGCCCAGTACGTATCCACCCAACCGAGCTCGACGATGATGATGTAGTTCGGGATCAGCGTGATCTGGAACGGCAGCGTCATCGTGAAAAGCAGGATGTAAAAGATGGCCTGCCTTCCGGCAAAACGTAAGGTCCCGAGGGCGTAACCAACCAAACTCCCGAGCACCAGCACGCCTCCCGTCACGACCGTCGCCACGAAAATTGAATTGAATAGCGCCCGCCAGATCGGGATCCGCTCCGTCATGGCGACGTAGTTGTCGAGTGTAGGGTTCGTCGGGAAGAGCGCCAGGTCGCGCAGCTGCTCCTCAGTGGCGAGACTCGCGCCCAGCATCCAGATGAAGGGGTACAAGAAGGTGAGGGCACCGACCAGCAGCAATAGGTAGATCACGCCTCTAAGCATCGTCATCGCTTTCGATAAAACGTTGCTGAATAGCTACCACCCCCAAGATCAGCATACTGAAAGCCAAACCCAAGGTCGCCGCATAGCCCATGTGGTAATACTGAAAAGCCTGCTTGTAGATATACAGCACCGCCGACAGCGTCGAATTGAGCGGCCCGCCACCCGTCAAGACATACGGCTCGATGAAGAGGGAAAATCCACCGATCGTGCTCAGCACCACGACCGCGAAGAAGGTCGGGTTGATGGCCGGCAAGGTCACGAAGCGGAATTGCTGCCAGGCATTCGCGCCTTCCAGTCGCGCCGCCTCGTAATAGTGCTCCGGGACACTCTGCAGGCCAGCAAGGAAGAGAATCACATACAGCCCGACGTTCTTCCACGTCGCCATCACCGCAATCGCGTACATCGCGACATCAGGATCGACGAGCCAGCCGACGCGACCTAAGCCGATGCCCGTCAGCAGCCGGTTGATCACCCCGCCGTCCGTGGCCAGCAGTTGCTGCCAGAGGATCGTCACCACGACCCCACTCACGATGACTGGTAAGAAGTACGCCCCCCGAAAGAATGCTCGTCCTCGTATAGGTTTGTCCAGTAGCACCGCCAAGCCTAGCGCCACCGCGATCTGTAGCGGGATGTGCAGCAGCAAAAACTTTAGCGTATTAAAGATCGACAGCCAGAACAGCCGATCCTGCACCAGGCGCACGTAGTTGTCGAAGCCCACCGCGACCGGCTCCCCGATAATGTTCCACTTATGAAAAGTGAGCCAGATCGAGAAGGCCACCGGGAAGGCGATAAAGACGCTCAGGTAGATGAGGTACGGCGACACCATCGCGTACGGCAGCAGTCTGTCGGGCAGGAGTCTCCGCATTGTCAGGTCGGGTTGTCGGCGCGAAGGATGACGTTGACCGCCTCGGCCGCATCGTGGATGGCGGCCTCGGGGGTTTTCATCCCGAACAGCACACAGGCCTCGTACTCCTGGCTAATGACATCGAGCACTTCGATGATTAGCGGCTCGTGCGTGACGCCCGCAATGCGCCGCGCCTGCTCCGCGAAAGGCACCATGCGCGGGTTTTGACGAAAGTAGTCTGAGAAGGCTGGATTGGTGAGCAAGTCGGCTCGGCGAGGGAGCTGGTTGCTGCGCGTTAAAAGCTGCAAATCTCCTTCGAGACTGAGCATACCATTCGCTAGAAAGTCCCAGGCCTCTTGGGCATTCGGACAGGTGTTGAAGATGACAATATTTTTGGGGTCGGCGTAAGTGTAAGGCGGGAGCGAGTCGGTGTTACGGTTCGGCACCAACATCGCCGCAAAATCATACTTCAAGTCCGCGGGTGCATACCGTTCTAAGTAGCTGATGTCCCAGGGCCCCGTCCACTTACTCGCAATCTTGCGCGAGAGGAAAGGATCGCCCTGCGCGTCGAGTCGATCTCGCGTGAAGTAATTATCGGCATACAGCTTTCGCAAAAACGCGAAGACCGCCACGGCTTCCGGCCGATCAAAGGCCGCCTTGCCGTCCGCTACTAAGGGCGCGCCAGCCGTGGCCGCGAGGTAAAGCGGGTAGAAATTAAAAAGCCGCTCGTACCAGATCGTTCGCGGACTTGTGTACCCGACGTAGGTGTCCACGTAGCCATCGCCACTCTGATCAGCCTGCAGGCGTTTTGCGGCAGCGAGATACTCGTCGTAGGTCCGCGGCGCGCCCTCGGGGAAGGCATCGACGCGGTAGCTCATCCGGATCGGATTCACCTTCCAGGGCACCTGGTAGATATGTCCGTCGGGGGCGGTCACCTCGGCGATCGTCTCGGGCGTGCACCGGGCCGTGAGCCACGGCAGAAAGCCATCCAGCGTGTCCAGCGCCACCAGCACGTGCGCCTCGGCGTAGAGCGCCACCGACCCCTGCCACATGTTGGCGTAGATGTCGGGCGTCGTCCCGCCGACCACCGCCGCCAGGATCACCTCCTCCGAGCTCTGGCCCTCGGGCACCGGCTGTGCCTCCGCCTTGCCGCCGCTTTCGCGAAAACGCTGTACGGCCCAGTCGGCGGTGGTGATTTCGGGCGGGTTGTTGGAGGTCCAGAGGGTGAGGGTATCCGCGTCTCTATCCCGGTCCCCGCCGCACGCAAACGTGGCTACGCCCAGCACCCCGAAGAGCGCCAAGCGTAGCCATGATTTATGCAGGCGAGTCTTCACCCCGCTATTCTACGAAGAACTTGTTCGATGACTGAACTTCTTTGCCGAAGACGCGCAGCACGTAGGCCCCGGCCGGCACACCAGCCAAGTCAATCTCTTCCCGTGCACTGTTTACGAAGCCGCGCCCGATGGTGCGGCCGAGCATATCGTTCAACTCGTAGCGGGCCGCCTGATCGCTGATCGAGTTCTCAAAGGTGATGCGGTTGGTAGCGGGGTTGGGGTAAAGCTTACCGACTTGGGTGAAGTTGACTTCCTTTAGGGCGGTAAGGGTTTGGTACAGGGCGCGCACCTGCGCGGTCGTAAGCGCCTCCGCGTAGATCCGAACATCGTCGATGGCTCCAGTAAATCGCTTGCCCCCGGTTCCGTCAGCGTCCGAACCGATCACCAGCGGCCGCGAAGTTGGGTTTAGGTTGCCAGGAGCACGGACGGTATGGGCTGAGTCGCCGTTGATGTATATGGTATTGCGCCCCGGGGTATGCGTCATAGCAATGTGTGTCCACACACCTGCAGCAAGAGCTTCGGTACGGGCATCCATGTCGACGATGGCTGTGTCGGTGCCCCCACCGTCGCTGTTGGTCGTGAACACCGGCCGACCGTGGTTTGGCAGTGATATTTTGACACGATTCTTCCAGCCTCCGTGGTACAAGATGTAAGACTCGCCATCTACGACTAACTTGTCAGCTCTGACCCAGAGCGCATAGGTCGCGGTGTTGGTAGCGCGTCGTTCGGCAAGTTAGATCCGAAATAGCGTAAAGCTGCTACCGGCCTAACACATTTGTCACTTCTAAAAACTCCTACTCGGGGGTTAGATCAATCGACCCAATCGACGCTGGTTTTTAGATTCACAGGCTACAGATCTCCGCGCTCACCCTTCCCTACACCTGTTGCCCCGCCCGCACCGCCCACGTCGCCACCGCCGCGCGCACCACCTGCGGCTGGATCGGCTTCGTGAGGAAGTCCTGCATCCCGGCGGCGGTACAGCGCGCGCGATCCTCCGGGAGCACGTTGGCAGTCATCGCGAGAATCGGCAGGTCCGCCGCGGAGTGGCGGCGGCGGATCCGCGCCGTGGCCGCGACGCCGTCGAGGACCGGCATCTGCATGTCCA